>JANNJB010000197.1:0-3249 GCA_031405615.1 Vicinamibacteria bacterium
GCCCATGCCGAAGTCCTCTCTCGTCGCCCCCGCATCTGCCCCGACCTCGTCCCCGCGCGCGGCCGATGCCATGCTGCTCGTCCAGGCGATGGTGGCCGCGGCCGCGGCGGACGGCGTGATCGACGACGAGGAGAGGGCGCAGATGCTGAAGCGCGCCACCGACGCAGGCTTCGATGACGAGACACGCCGTTTCCTCGAAGCGGAACTCGCGAACCCGAAGTCGCTCGCCGTCATCATCGCTTCGTCGCGGCCTGAACTCGCCACGGACATCTACGCGGCCTCCTGCGCCGCCATCGTCGCGGACACCGACGCCGAACGCGCGTACCTCGAAACCCTCGGCCGCCGTCTCGGTCTAAGCGAAGAAGCGAGAACAGAGATCCACCGCCAGCTCGACCTCGTGTAGGGGCACGCTGCGCATGCCCCGCACCGTGCGCGGCGTCGAATGCGGCCTTCGCCACAATTCGTGGGACGGATCCCGGGGTTGCGGGGCACGCGCAGCGTGCCCCTACGGCGCTCGTGGTGCCGCGACGTTCACGAGCTTCGAGACGCGCACCCTTCGCCTCCGTATACTCCGCGGATGTTTCGAGCCGCGAGCTGATCGCGCATGGCCGATAACGCGACCTCATCCGCGCTCTCTGAAGCCGTGGTGGCGATCCGCCGCGCGCAGTTGCGGGGACACAATTCGGTTCTCCTGCCCGCTCTCTTCGGCGGCTCGGTCCTGGGGTCGGTCCTCGTCTTCGCCCTGTGGAACCGGGTTCCGCATCAGGCGATCGCCGAGTGGGCCGCGGTTCTGGCCTTCGCACTGATCACTCGCGCCATCGTCGGCTTTTCGTGCCGGCGCGCCGAGGGCCGCCTGCGTGACGCCGAGCTCAACGCCTGGTTGTGGAGGATCCGCGCCACCTACTTCCTGCACGGGGCGGCCTGGGGTTTTGCGGCCTGGCATGTGTTTCCGGCGGACGATATCCCGCGCCAGATCATTCTCGCGTTCGCGGTCACCACGGTCGCGGTGGGGTCGCTCAGCATCGCGGCTTTCGACCTGATCGGCGCGTCGGCCTTCGCCCTGCCTGCGCTGGCGCCGCTCATCGCCAAACTCCTGCTCAGCGGCGGCGAAGTGAACGCCTTCATCAGCTTCCTGATCGTTTTGTTCCTCGGCTACGTTCGTATGAGCGCCCTGCGCGCCCACGGGAACGCCACCGAAAATGCGCTGCTCCGGATCGCCGAGGAGAGCCGCACGCGCTCGCTCGTCCGGCAGAAGGAATTCCTGGAAGCCCTTCACCAGACCACCCTCGACCTGCTGGCCCGCGAGGATCTCGACGATCTCCTGCGAGCGGTGATCGATCGTGCGACCACGCTGCTCGACGCGCGCTACGGGGAACTCTCACTCAAGGAGGGCGACGTGCTGGTGATCCGCGCCTGCACCCGCAGCCATCCCTATGCGGTCGGCGCCCGCCTCGGGCGCGCCGAGGCCCCCATCTCCTTCGAGGTGTGCGATACCCACGCCCCGGTGGTGGTCGAGGACTATTCGGCCCGGCCCAACAACCCTCCCGCCTACGCCGCCGAGCCCCTTCGCGCCCTCGCCGAGTTTCCGATCCTGCACGGCTCGACCTGCCTCGGCGTCCTGTCCCTCAGCCGGACCGAGCCCGGCCGTGTCTTCACGCCGGAAGAGATCGAGCGCGGAAGGATGCTCGCCCAGCAGACCGCCCTGGTCCTTCACAACGCGGGGATCTACGCGGACGCGGTTCGCGAAGCGGAAAAAGGAACGGTCGCGCGGCGGGAGAGCGAGGAGCGTTTCCGCCGCATCTTCGAACATTCGCCCATCACCATCGTGGTGGCCTCGGTACCCGAGGGCCGATTCGTGGCCGCGAACGAGGCGGCTTCGCGGATGTTTGGTTTCTCCCTCGAAGAGGTCATCGGAAAGACCACCGAGGAGATGAATCTCTGGATCGACCTCGAGGACCGGAAGCGCTATCTCGAGATCCTCCAGCGGGATCGCCGGGTCGATGGCTTCGAGACCACCCTGAGGAAGAAGAGCGGGGAAGAGATCAACGTCCTCTTCTCGACCGCGATGATGAACGCCGAGGGCGGCAACATCACGTCGCTCGTGACCGTTCTCGACATCACGGCGCGGCGGAGGGCCGAGTTCGCGATCCGGCAGTTCCGCGCCGCCCTCGATCAATCGACGGACGCGGTTTACCTGATCGACCCCGACACCGGGCGGTTCATCGACCTCAACGCGACCGCGCATGCGCGCCTTGGCTACAGCCGAGAGGAGCATCTCGCTCTCACCCTCCCCGACATCCAGGCTGGGCGATCGGACCCCGCGCGCTGGCGCGATTATCTCGACACCCTGCGCCGCGCGGGCCACATGACCTTCGAGGGCGAACATCGCCGGAAGGATGGCGCCACCTTCCCCGTCGAGATCAACGTTCGTTACATCGAGGGCCCGCCCCAGGACTACCTGGTCGCGATCGTCCGGGACATCACGGAGCGCAAGCAGACCGAGCGCGCGTTGCGGGAGAGCGAAGAACGCTTCCACGCCGTCTTCGACCATTCCCCGATCATCGTCGCGCTCATGACCGTGCCCGAGGGGCGCGTGGTCGAGCTCAATGCCGCGACCATCGCCGCGTTCGGGTACACCCGCGCCGATGCGGTGGGACGGACCACCGCCGATCTCGGCATCTGGGTGAATCCCGAAGAGCGGGACATGTACATCAGCCGATTGCGCAAGGACGGCGCGGTCTCCGGCCAGGAAGTGATGATGCGGCGGCGGGACGGTTCGGTGTTTCCCGCGCTCTACTACGGGCGCCTGATCAAGATCGGCGGGCAGGCCTTCAGTCTCAACACCGTGCAGGACATCACCCTGCGCAAGCGCGCGGAGATGAGCCTCTCCGAACTCAACGCCGACCTCGAGACGAAGGTTCGCGAGCGAACCGCCGAACTCGAGCAGGCGCGGCACGTGGCCGAACAGGCGAGCCTGGCGAAGTCGCAGTTCCTCGCGAACATGAGCCACGAAATCCGCACCCCGCTCAACGGCGTTCTCGGGATGATCGACGTTCTCCGGCAGACCAGCCTCAAGAACCAGCAGGCCCAGATGGCCGATCTCGCCCACGAGTCGGCCACCTCGCTTCTCTCGATCATCGAAGACATCCTGGACATCTCGAAGATCGAAGCGGGGATGGTCGAGGTCGAACGCGAGCCGATGTCCCTTTCGGGCGGCGTCGAGAAGGTGTGCGAACTCCTCGACCAGGC
>JANNJB010000198.1:0-3277 GCA_031405615.1 Vicinamibacteria bacterium
AGCTCTGGGAAACCTCCGGGCACTGGTTCCACTACCGCGAGAACATGTTCGAGATCCAGTCGGGCAGCGAGACCATGGCGCTCAAGGCCATGAATTGCCCGGGCCACATGCTCGTGTTCGGGGCCGAGAAGCACAGCTACCGAGAGTTGCCGATACGTTTTCACGATCAGAGCGTGCTGCACCGCAACGAAGCCTCCGGCGTATTGTCGGGACTGACGCGGGTCCGCCAGTTCTGCCAGGACGACGCGCACCTCTTCATCACCCCTGACCAGATCGGCAGCGAGATCGAGGCGCTCCTCAAGCTCGTCCAGCGCGTCTACAAGGATTTCGGCCTCAACATCGAGATGAAACTCTCGACCCGGCCGGCCGAGTTCCTGGGCGAGATCGCGACCTGGGACAACGCCGAGGCGCAGCTCAAGAAGGCGCTCGAGGCCGCGGGCCAGAAGTACGAGATCAACGCCGGCGACGGCGCTTTCTACGGCCCGAAGATCGACTTCGACGTCACCGACGCGCTCGGCCGCAAGTGGCAGTGCGCCACCATCCAGCTCGACTACCAGCTTCCCGAGCGGTTCGACCTCACCTACACCGGCGCGGACGGCGCGGACCATCGCCCCATCGTGGTGCATCGGGCGATCTTCGGCAGCTTCGAGCGTTTCATAGCGCTGCTGATTGAGAACTACGCCGGTGCCTTCCCGGTGTGGCTCGCGCCGGTGCAGGCGACCGTGATCCCGGTGGTCGAGAATCACAACGAGTACGCCCGCAAGGTCGCGTCCGAACTCGGCGCTTTCCGCATCAAGGTCGATGAGCGCAACGAGAAGCTCGGCTACAAGATCCGCGAAGCCCAGGCCCAGAAGGTCCCCTACATGCTGGTGGTCGGCGACAAGGAAGTCGCCGAGGGTACCGTCGCCGTGCGCCATCGCTTCAAGGGCGACCTCGGCGCCGTTCCGGTTGCCTCCTTCGCCCAAAAACTTTCAGAACTCGTCGCCACGCACAACGTGAACGAGGAGCCTTCTTAGTTCAAGCCGTTCCGTCCGAGAGAGGTGCCCCATAGATCCCAAATCCGTCCGCATCAACGAAAAGATCCGCGTCAAGGAAATCCGCGTCATCGACGCCGATGGCGCCCAGCTCGGCATCATGCCGCCCGAGCAGGCTCTCTCCATCGCCATGGAGAAAGAACTCGACCTCGTCGAGGTTGCTCCCCAGGCCGTTCCTCCCGTGTGCCGCATCATGAATGCCGGCAAGTTCTTCTACGAGCAGAACAAGCGCGAGGCCGAAGCCCGGAAGCACCAGAAGCACATCCAGATCAAGGAAGTGAAGTTCCGGCCCAAGGTCGATGATCACGACTTCGACTTCAAGAAGCGCAACGTCGAGCGTTTCCTCGCCGAAGGCAACAAGGTGAAGTCGCTCGTCCAGTTCCGCGGCCGCGAGATCGTCCACTCGCACGTGGGTCTCGACATCCTGCGCAAGCTGGCCGCCGACCTCGGCGCCTCGGCGATCGTGGAAGTGCCGCCGCGCCTTGAAGGCAACATGATGACGCAGATCCTCTCGCCGGGTAAGGAACTCGCGAAGGCGACCGCCAAGGTCAACGACGCGAAGGCCAAGAGTGGAAGCGACAAGGCGAAGAGCGCCAAGGCCGAAAAGGCGGAAAAGCCCGCGAAGAAGGCCGAAGAGAAGCCCAAGCCCGCGGCCGAAGCCCCCAAGGCCTGACCGCAGCGCCCGAAACGCGGCTCCGGTCGCGTAGAATCCCCAATTCCTCGAGAACTTAGAAATTACAAATGCGAAAGCCCAAGACAAAAATCAAGAAGAAGACGAAGCGCGCCGCCGTTGCCCGCTTCAAGCTCACCGCCACCGGCAAGATCAAGCGCAATCACTCGATGAAGCGCCACATCCTCACCAAGAAGTCCAAGAGCCGGAAGCGCAAGCTGCGGGGGTCGACGCTGGTCTCCAAGGCCGATCACGCCAACGTGAAGGCGATGATTACCTCGTAAATTCTGGCCGTCGCTCCCCTCGCGGGTTCGACTGTGTGGGCCGTTTGAGCGTCTCAAGGAGCATGCGGTTCGGCTCCGGGGCGCTCTTCGTTTTTCTGGCTGCTGGGGTATCGGTCGCGGCCGGACCCCCGGGACAGGAGCCGGCACCCTCCCCCTCACCTTCCCCGGCTCCGTCGCCGTCGCCCACCCCGCTCTACCGATTCCTTCCCTATTGGTACGAGGGGACCCGCGATGGCACGCTGAGCCCGCTGCTCCGGTTCGAGGACAAGGCGGAGGTCCGGGCGCTCGAGATGAACGCCGCGATCGCGCGGTTCTTCGACTCATCGGACGACAAGGGCGACATGCTGCGCGGGGCCACGCCGGGGGGGGCGCCCACGAGGTCCGACATGGCGCCTTATCGGCCGCATGTCTCACCTTCGCTGAGCCTGCTGGGCCTCGCCTTTCTGGCCGGCAAGGAAGTCCATAAACGGTGGAAGAGCGGGAGGGTGGACAAGGGCGAGGCCCTGCTTCGCGAACTTCTCCTCAACCCTGCGCCGTCACCATCGCCATCGCCCTCGCCCTCGCCTTCCCCGTCGCCTTCGCCCATCCCGTAGGCCCGAAAGTGGGCGCTACTTGCCGCGCAGCTTCGCCACGGTTCCGTCCACTCCGTTCGGGAGCGACTCCAGGGCGTAACGATCGTCGTCCTTGAGCTCGGCCTTGAGTCGGTGAAGCTCCGCCTTGAGCCGGGCGAAGAGCTCGTCCTGCCCGGGCTGGCCGTGCAGGTTGTGAAGCTCCCGCGGATCATGGGCGAGGTCGAACATCTCCCACTGATCGGTCTTCCAGAAGTGGATGAGCTTGTGGGTCTTCGTGCGAACGCCGTAGTGAGCGCGGGTGTTGTGGTCACCCGGATCGTGGTAGTAGCGGTAATACATCGATGTCCGCCAATCCGCGGGTTCCTTGCCCTTGAGGACCTGGAGCAGGCTGCGGCCCTGCATTTCCGCGGGCCGGGCCACCCCCGCGGCTTCGAGGAAGGTGGGCGCGAAGTCGATGTTGAGGGCCATGGCCGATGCAGTCGAACCAGCCTTCACGGCCGCGGGCCAGCGCACGAGAAGCGGCGAGCGCAGCGCTTCTTCATACATGAATCGCTTGTCGTAAAGACCGTGATCGCCGAGGAAAAATCCCTGGTCGCTCGTGTAGACGACGATGGTATTGCGTTCGAGACCCTCGCTCTTCAGGAAGTCCAGCAACCGGCCTACGTTGTCGTCCACCGATTGCACGCAGGCGAGGTAGTCCTTCATGTACCGCTGGTA
>JANNJB010000199.1:0-6394 GCA_031405615.1 Vicinamibacteria bacterium
GGAATACCTGATCACCTGGAAGGCGCAGCGAATGTTCGCCAGCGCTCCCCAGGCCAGCTTCACCGACTCCTCGGAGGCCCTGTTGTTTGCTTCCCGGGAACGGCTCCGTCTGCTCGGATTCAAGGAGCGTCAGTTCGCGCAACTGGAGCGGGAGGGGCGACCGACGGTACCGATCCCGGTTTATTCACCGATCTCGGGCGTGGTGGTCGAAAAAAACGTCATCAGAGGTGGCTACGTCAATGTGGGTGAACCGCTTTTCATGGTTGCCGATCTGTCGGTGGTCTGGGTGGAGGCGGAGGTTTTTGAAAGCGAACTGGCGTTGCTGCGTCCCGGCCAGCGGGTCGTTATCGCTCCCCAGTCGTACCCCGGCCAGACATTTTTAGGCCGGGTGTCGTTCATCAACCCCTTCCTCGATCCGAAGACACGGACCATCAAGGTGCGAATCGAACTGCCCAATCCGGGCTTCAAACTCAAACCAGACATGTTCGTGGATGCCACGATCCGGGAACCGCTCGGCGAGTGCCTGGCGGTGCCGCTCTCGGCGGTCATGGACAGCGGCCGGCGGAAAGTGGTCTGGGTGGAAACGGCTCCCGGCGCATTTACGGCGCGCGAGGTAACGGTCGGGGCCAGGGCGGGTGACATGCTCCAGATCCTCTCCGGTCTGACAGCGGGCGATCAGGTGGCCGCCTCCGGCGGCTACCTGATCGATTCCGAATCCCAGCTCAGGTACGACCCGGCCGCACATAATGCCGCACCGGCGCCGGGGAAAAAATGATATCCCTGAATATCAATAGAACGTGGATGACGCGGATTGAGCGGGTTTACGCAGATTTTTAAACTTATTCCTGCATTGGCGACGCTTTCGGCTGGACACACCTACGCGCCTTGACCCACACCATGACCCCGCGGATCGCGGCGGGCGACATGCTCCTCATCGATGCGGTCGAGACGATTGACGTGACCGGCGGTCCCTGGGGCCGCGGCTACATGCGCGCCGTCCTCGACCTCCACGAAGACGACTGGTTCTTCAAGGGTCACTTCAAGAACGACCCCTGCATGCCGGGCACGCTGATGTTCGAAGGGTGCCTGCAGGCGATGGCGTTCTATCTGACCGCCTGCGGTCTCACTCTCGACAAGGATGCGTGGCGGTTCGAGCCGGTGCCGGAGATGACGTACAAGCTCCGCTGCCGGGGGCAGGCCCTTCCGTCGTCGCGGAAACTCGTTTACGAGATCTTCGTCGCCGAACTGCACGACGGTCCGGAACCGACGTTGATCGCCGATCTGCTCTGCACGGTGGACGGTGTCAAGGCTTTCCATGCGCAGCGCCTCGGCGTGCGTCTCGCCGCGGACGTTCCCCTCTCGCGCGATCTCCCCATCGAGGCCGAGATGCGAAGCCTCGCCAAGGCCCAGCCCGCCGGCAAGGCATTCGACGATGTCGCGATCCTCGCCACCGCGATCGGAAAGGCGAGCGACGCCTTCGGTCCGTCGTACGTTCCCTTTGACGGGGCGCGCCGGCTCTCACGCCTGCCCTCGTCGCCCTACAAGTTTTTCTCGCGCGTCCACACCCTCGATGCCGCCTCGGGTGATGCGAAGAAGGGCGCGTCGGTGGTGGCCGAGTATGACGTGCCCGCGACCGACTGGTACTTCGACGACGCCCGTGGCCTGATGCCCTGGGCGGTTCTGCTTGAAGCGGCGCTGCAGCCCTGCGGGTGGCTTGCCCTCGCAACCGGCCTGCCTCTCAAGACACCCGAGGGTCTCTACTTCCGGAACCTCGATGGCGAGGCGACGGTCTTCCGCAATCTGCGGCCGGGCCCGAACCGCCTCATCACTAACGTCAAGCTGACCGATGTGTCGACCTCGGGCGGCATCAGCCTGGTTTCCTTCGCGGTCTCCTGCCGCGATGACGAGGGCGACGTCCTTCGGCTGACCACGAGCTTTGGTTTCTTCCCTGGAGCGGCCCTCGCGCGGCAGGTGGGGCTCGCCACTGAGCCGGCGGACGCGTTGATGTTCGAGAACGCGAAGCAGGCCCAGCCGCTCGACCTCTCCGCGATGCGGGCAGCCGAGCCGGCGCTTCCGGGCGGAATGCTCGCCCTGCTCACGCGGGTACCGGCGCTTTGGCCCGAAGGGGGCAAGGCGCAACTCGGCTCCGCGGTCGCCGAACACGACGTCGATCCACAAGCGTGGTTCTTCAAGGCTCATTTCTTCCAGGATCCCGTGCAGCCCGGGTCGCTCGGCATCCACATGCTGGTCGAGCTTCTGACCGTGATCGCACTCGACCGCGAGAAGTGCTCCGGTGTCCGCCGCAAGACCGCGGAGTCGGTGGCCCCGAACGCGCACACGGTCTGGCGTTATCGCGGACAGGTGCTTCCCGAAAGCAGGATGGTGAGCGTTCTCGTCGAAGTCACCGCGGTTTCGGACACGCCGCGCGGCCGTCGCTACCTCGGCGCGGGTTCGTTGTTCGTCGATGGTTTGAAGATCTACACCGCTAAGGATCTGAGCGTCGATTTAACGTAACGACGTCGCGGTTCGCGAACGGACCGTTCGCGCTAGGCCCCCGCTTTCGCGGGGGTGACGAGAGGTCAAAGGGCGATGTCGGGTCTCCGGCGGACGGGGCCGGGTTACGAGGGCCAAGCCCGTCGTCGCCCCTCTCCCAAGCCGATTGGACACCCACGTCACCCCCGCGCAGGCGGGGGCCTAGCGCGAACTCCCGTCCCCGACCGCGACGTGGCTAATGTCGTATCGCGGAATCGGCGGCGCCTGACGAGCGCGCTATTCGGGCGAAATCGAGAATCTCCGCCAGTAGACGAGCTCGTTCGTCGACGCTTGCGGCTTCGATGAGCGACTGACGTTCGAGGTCCCCGAGGGGGAGAAGCTGGGCGAGCATGTTGACGACGAGCGCTTTCGGCGCCTCGTCCGCGCGGGCGAGGAGGGACATCCCCTCGTCGATCTGGCCGATCTCGTGAAGGATGCGAGCGAGGGAATCGGTCAGGATCCCCTCGTCGAGCACCTTCTCGAGGAGGGGGGTCACGCGCGCGACGCGATACGGGCGCCCCTCCGACAGCTCTTCATCGATTGAGAACCGCGACACGCCGCGCAGAACGATGTTCGAGCGCCCATCCTCGAGCTCGGCCACACCCTCGATGCGGCCCGCACAGCCGATCGAGAAGATGGGGCTCGGGTCGCCCTCGCGGCCCGGCCTCGCCTGAACGATGCCGATGAAACGCGAACCCGCGAGCGCGTCCTTGAGCATCGTCCGATACCGCTGCTCGAAGATGTGGAGGGGCAGCGGCAGTTCCGGAAAAAGCGCCACGCCCGGAAGCGGGAAGAGCGGGATCGTGTCAGGCAGGGGCGAGGTCACACTTCATCTTTGCAGATCCTCGCTGGTCGCCCCGAACGTCGCGGTCGCTGACGGACTGTCGCGCTAGGCCCCCGGTCTTCGCACGTCAAAACGGAGTGGCTTCGCCGGGGGTGACGAGAGGTCCAAGCTACCTGGTAGGGCTGCGGTTAGCTGAAAGAAAAGATCTGGACCGTCACCTGGCGCTCGCGCGGGCCGTCGAGTTCGGCGCCGATGATGGCCTGGAACTGGCCGAGGGCGAGTTTGCCGTCGATGACGCCGAACGACAGCGAATGCCCGAGGAGCGTCGCCTGCAGGTGGGAGTGGGCGTTCTTCCGATCGCAGTCCGACTGCCGCGGGTCGTTGTGGTGATACTCGCGGTCGGTCGGGATCACACTGGCCAGCATCTCCTTGATGTCCGCGAGGAGCGCTTCCTGCCACTCGTTCACCATGAGGGCCAGCGTCGTGTGCATCGACGACACGAGGACCAGGCCCTGCCGGACCTGCGCGGCCTTCACCGCGTCTTGAACCTGCCTGGTCAGATTCACCAGTTCGAGCCGAGTGCTGGTGCGAACCGTCAACACCCGATGTGTGGCCCTCCCCACACTGTGGCTGCGGGGCGCAGGTGACAGGTCGAAGGCTCCCGGCGCATCGTCAAGAACGGCGGAGTTCGTCGGGTATCGAGAGTCGGAGTTCATGCTCGGTTGGAGAGAGCAATTTCTATACCCGCTCACCGACGAGAGCGCCGAAGACCGCCAGGGTGGAGCGGCTTTGAGTTACGAGCTGAACGAAGAGCCGCAGCCGCAGGTCGACTTGGCGTTGGGATTCTTGATCGCGAAACCGCCGCCCATCAGATCTTCCTTGTAGTCGATGGTCGCGTTGTCGAGGTGCTTCAGGCTCATCTGATCGACAATGACCTTGACGCCCTCGAACTCGAAGACTTCGTCGTCGTCGGCCACTTCATCGAGAACCATCCCATAAGAGAAGCCCGAGCAGCCGCCGCCCTGGACGTAGACCCGGAGCCCGCCGTTCACGATGTTTTCCTTCTCGACCTCCAGGATGCCTTTAACCTTGGTGGCCGCGGTCGGAGTGAGTTGGATCATTTTTCGTTGGTCTCCTGCTTCGTCAATCTGTACTAGAAGGTGCAGATTGTATCTGACCCTGCCGTTTGGAGGGAAGAGGCTAGAGTTCGCCTCCTCGATGAACGACGAAAAGCGGCAAGAAACCCTCCATCGACTGGAAGCCTCCGGCCTGCGGGGACGCGGCGGGGCCGGCTTCCCCGTGCACCGGAAGTGGCGGGCCGTGCGGGCCGAGGAGGGGGTCCCCTTCGCGGTGGCGAACGGCGGTGAAGGCGAGCCGGGTTCGATCAAAGATCGCTTTGTGATGCGAACCCGCGCCCGGGACGTCCTCGAAGGTCTCAAGATCGCGATGGACACGCTCGGCGCGGAACGCGGCTACGTCTATCTCAAAGGCTCATTTCACGAGGAAGAGCTTCGAATGAAGGGCGCGATCGAAGCCCTTGGCCTGGGCGACGCCGTCACCGTGCATCGGGGCGACGACACGTACGTTGGCGGTGAAGAGACGGCGCTTTTGGAGTCGATCGAGGGTCGGGTCGCGTGGCCTCGTCCCAAGCCCCCCCGACCCGCGGCGGTCGGGCTTTTTGGCCGCCCCACCCTGGTCCAGAACGTCGACACTCTCTCGCGCGTGGCCGCCGCGGTGCGGGCGGGTGGGGCCTTCGACGCCGAGGACACCCTCACCGTCACGATCTGGGGCGACGTTCGTTCCCCCGGTGCTTACATGGTCCCGGTCGGTCGCACGCTGCGCAGCGTCATCGAACGCGAAGGCGGCGGGGCCTCATCGAATATCGGCATGGTGTTCCCAAACGGCGCGCACTCGATGCCCCTGGCCCCGGCAAAGCTCGATGTCGCTTTGCATCCCACGTCTCTGGGAGCCCTCGGCAGCGGCCTCGGCACCGCGTCGATCCTGGTCCTCGACGAAGCGGCCTCGCCTCACTCCGTGGTCGCCTCGATCGCCCGTTTCTTCGAACGCGAAGCCTGCGGCCAGTGCCCGCCTTGTGTGCTCGGGACCACGAATCTCCGACAACTCGTGACCGGGGACCGGCCGCCCACCATCCGCCTCACCCCCGAAGCGGCCCTGCGCGAGACCGCGTCGTTCATGTCGATGCACGGATATTGCGGCCACGCGCGAGCCGGCGCCTCGGCGGTGACGAAGCTCTTCGCTTTGTGGCGCGAAGAGATCATGGGTCGCCTGCGAGAGGGGGCGGACATTCCGGGCACGCGCGAGCGCGACCCCTTCGCCCCGGGCTCCACCGAGCGGCGGGCCCTCGATACCTTCCTGGAGCGGGTCTGATGAGGGCGCCCTGGCCCGATTCAAGCCCGAGTCGGGAAACAAGGCTAAAATCCTGAGCAGATGAGTAAAGAAGATCTGGTCGAACTGCAGGGCACCGTGACGGAAATTTTCGCGGGTGGGCATTACAAGGTGAACTGCGGCGAGGGCCACGAGGTCTTGGCGAAGCTCAACGGGAAGATGCGGCGGTTCCGCATCCGCGTGATCATCGGCGACCGCGTGACGGTCGGCGTCTCGCCCTACGACCTCAAAAAGGGCTTCATCACGTACCGCGCGAAGTAACCGTCGAGGGAGCCCTCGTGAGGCCGGTCCGCGCGGTCCTTTTCGACCTCGACCACACACTCTTCGACACGGAGAAGACCGAGGAGGCCGCCCTCCGCGTAGTGGCGCGACTGGTCGGCATTCGTCCTGGCACGCGCGCCCTCGAGGTCTACCGGGAGGCCAACACCCACGTCTGGGCGAGTATCGCGCCGGACGGATCACCTCGAAAGAGCTTCGGGTGCTGCGGTTCCACCTCTGGCTCGAGAGGATGGATCGCGATCCCTCCCACGCGAAGAAACTGGCCCCGCTCTATCTCGAGCAGTTCTCCTCCCGCGGCGATCTCATCGTGGGCGCTTCTTCCGCCGTGCGCGCCATCTCTCGGCTTGGCTTCCGCCTCGGCGTGGTGACGAACGGGATCGACCGTGTGCAGCG
>JANNJB010000200.1:0-9787 GCA_031405615.1 Vicinamibacteria bacterium
CGAACCTCAAGGCCATCGTGGTGGCCGGGCATTCTGCGGGCGGCCAGGTGGTGAATCGGTACGAGATGACGAACCAGGTCCATGACACCCTGGGCGTGCCGGTCACCTACGTCATCTCGAATCCTTCGAGCTACGCCTACCCGGACGACGCACGGCCGACCATCGCCGCCCATGCCCTGACCGCGAACGCTCCGGGATACATCCCCGAGGCCCCTGCGGACGCGCCGCCTTTCCGACCGCTCGGAGACGCACGAAACTGCGCGACCTGGGATCAATGGCCGTTCGGCCTCAACAACCGAAGCGGCTACTCGGCGAAGCTGACCGACGATCAGATCAGGAAGCAGATGGCGTCGCGCCCGACCACGGTTCTGCTCGGCGAACTCGACATCCTGCCACTCGCAGGGTTCGACAGTTCCTGCCCCGCCATGGCCCAGGGACCCACGCGCCTTGCGCGCGGGCAGGCCTTTGCCAGGCGAGTGAACGAGAAGTTGGGCGCGAAGCACACCGTCACCATCGTCCCGCTCTGCGGGCACAACGCCCGCTGCATGTTCACATCGGAAGCGGCGCTGCCCCTGATCTTTCCGGGGAAGTGAGGGTCAGAACCCGCGCAGCTTCGCGGCGGCGCGTTGAGCGCGGCTGTTCGAAGGCTCGATCGCCAGCGCCCGCTCCGCGGCCGCGAGGGCCTCGGCCGTGCGTCCAAGGGCGACCAGCGCGTCGGAGAGTAGAAGGTGCCCGTCCACCGACCGCGGATTCAGCTTGAGGTGGAGATCCAGAACCGCCTTCGCTTCGCGGGCGCGGCTGTTTCGCAGAAGGTCGTATTCGGCGTAGTGCCACAAAGAGTCCGGGTGGCTTCGCTTCAAGACCTCCGGTCCGGCGGATTCGAGGGCTTTCTCGACCTCGGCGGCCGGGCGTTCGGAGAAGAGTCGATGAATCCATGCCTCGGCTCCAAACTTGGGAGTGGGTGCGCGACCATCGAGGATCGCCAGGAGGTCGGCCTCGAGTGACGCTTCCGGGGTTTCCACGATCCGACCGATCTCCACTCCATCGCGAAGCAGAACAATCGTGGGAGTGCGGTGAACCAGGCGCTTCGCTTCGGGGTTCCCGGGCGCCTTCTTGAACTCCATCGACCGGTCCGACAGCCCGGTCATGGTGAGGCGGTTCTCGTCGAAGCCCGCGGCATCGAGCAACCGCAGGAGGCGGGGGATCTGGCGACGGGAGTCGCCGCACCAGGTCCCAAAGTACGCCTCGATCGACACACTGGCGAGCGGGGCCTTGAGCTTCTCGACGAGCGCGCTCCCGGGCTGATACCCCGAATACTGCCGGTCGTACCAGTCGGCGTAGGGAGCTTTCTGCATGTCCGCGCGCACGATCTCTCCGACGAGGATCGACTGCGTTTCCGCCGCTGACGAAATTCCGAAGGCGCCGGCCACGAGCACACCGGAGAAGAATCTCGCACGGGTCATGCCGGCAGTTTAAGTTGAGGGCGCGACCCTGCATGATGCCTGCTTCATCCCGGCGGATAGAATCGCGTCGTGTTGAGGGCGGTCGATGAATGGACTGAGCCCATGCCCAAGGTGATCCGGGCATGCGAGGAGTCCCAGCGTCCGGCCGTGCTCGCGTTGCTTGCGGATTGTGGCCTGCCCGCAGCGGGTCTCGCCGACCACTGGCAAACCACCTGGGTGGCCCTCGATCCTGCGGACTCTTCGAGGGTCGTCGGCTCGGTCGCACTCGAGATTCATGGCTCCGCGGCGCTGCTGCGCTCGCTGGCAACCCAAGAGGACTACCGCGGCCACGGGCTGGGAAACGCCTTGTACCGCTTCGCGATCGCTCGCGCGGACGAACTCGGGGCGACGAGCATCTCGCTCCTGACCACCACCGCCGAACCCTTTTTCGCTTCCCGTGAATTCCACACGGTGTCTCGTGACGCGCTGCCCACCGCCCTCAAGGCCTCGGCGGAGTTCCAGGGCGCGTGCCCCGCGAGCGCCACGGCCATGCTCCGGAGTCTCCTCTAAGAAATGCCCTGCCACCTGTATTCGATCCGCGACGCTCCCAAGCACGAGACCTTCCGCGCCCACCTGCGCGACCTCGGCATGGAGATCATCCGCTGGGAGGCTCCTATTCCCACCGAAACCGTCGCGGGTTCCGTTCCTCCGGACTTCCTGGTTTTCTCGAACCGGGATCTCGTGATGTTCGCGATGTGCTCGACGCCCCACACCGAGGCTGCGCAGATCGACACCCGGGTTCGCGAAGACCGGATCTCGATTCGCGTGGGTCTCATCACTCGCGGCGACCGGACCTACCAGCTCGGTCGGGATCGCGTCGAAATCAAGGGCCTCGACCTCGCCATGATCTACCAGCCGAAGGGCAAGATCATCAGGGGCAGCGGCACCGCGCCGGAGCGGTCGATCTCGATCGTCATCAAGCCCTCGGTGCTGAAGGCGCGTCTGGGCGACCGACTCCTGCAACTGCCCGCGCAGGTTCGCGACGTGATCCTGGGGAAGCGGCCGTTTCACCGGGAGAGCCGGGTTTCCGGCCGGCTCATGTCGGTGATGTCGAGTCTCGACGAACTCCTGCGGCTCCCCGCCCCCTTCCTCGACATTCACGCAGAGGCGACGGCGACCGCCTTCCTCGCCTCGGCCCTCGACACCGTGAGCGCCGCCACGCCCCGCGCCGTGGGTCCGACCGCGGCCGAAGCGGCCCGGCTCGAGAACGTTCGCAGCCTCATTGAGGAAGACCCCGCGCGCCACTACGACATAGAAGAACTCGGCCGTCTCGCCGCGATGAACCGCACGAAGCTTCGTGCGGCCTTCAAGCTCGTGTACGGCATGACGCTCTCCGACTATCAGACGGCCTCGTGCATGCGACTCGCCGAGCGACGCCTCCGGTCCACGGAGCTTTCGCTCGAGTCGGTGGCGCATGAAGTGGGTTACGCGAACGCGGCGAGCTTCGTAGTCGCGTACAAGGCGTTCTTCGGTTCGACTCCCGGCCGCTCTCGCGGTCGTTAGCAGTCGTCTTTGAGTTGGGGGGCCGCAAAGTGCTCAGCCCCCCAAACCCCCGCAGCTCCGGCCGAAGTGAATTCGGCCTGCGCTAGCCCCGTGCGATGTGCTGGTTGCGTTCGAGGCTCAAACAGATAAATCAATTATTTCCATATGTTTGTATCTAATATGACCGTAGTGCAATAAGATTTCTTGACAAGAACGTGTTGGTATTCGTAGAATCCACTTCGCAAACTTGAGGAGGATTTCGTCAATGAGACAGGATCAATTCACCGTGCGCGCCCAGGAAGTCATCGCAGGAGCGCAGTCGCTCGCCGATGGCGCCGACCACGCCGAGGTCACGCCGGAGCACATCTTGAAGTCCGCCCTCGATCAGCAAGGCGGTGTTGTCTCGTCGGCCCTCGAACGCCTGGGCGTCGACACTCAGCAACTGGCCGTCGACGTCGACCGCATCCTCGAGAGCCTGCCCAAACAGAGCGGCGGAAAAACCGTGATGTCGTCTCGTGTGGATGCGCTTCTCAAGGCCGCGGTCAAGGAAGCGGGGAAGCTCAAGGACCAGCACGTCTCCACCGAACATCTCCTCCTTGCCCTCAGTTCCCTCGACACGCGCGGCTCCGAACTCCTCAAGCGGCGCGGGGTCACGCGCGACCAGCTCGCAAGCGTGCTCCAGCAGATCCGCGGGGCCGAAAAAGCAAACGACCCGCATGCCGAGGATCGCTACGAGGCGCTCGCGAAGTATTCGCGCGATCTCACCGACGCCGCTCTCAAGGGCAAGCTCGACCCGGTCATCGGCCGGTCGGACGAAGTGCGTCGCGTGGTCCAGGTCCTTTCCCGCCGCACCAAGAACAACCCGGTCCTGATCGGCGAGCCCGGTGTCGGTAAGACCGCGATCGTCGAGGGACTCGCTCAGCGCATCATCGCGGGTGATGTGCCCGAGTCCCTGCGCGGCCGCAAGGTGGTGGCCCTCGACATGGGCGCCCTCGTCGCGGGTGCTAAATACCGCGGTGAATTCGAGGATCGGCTGAAGGCGGTTCTGAAGGCGGTGACCGAATCCGAAGGCCAGGTCATCCTCTTCATCGACGAGCTGCATACCGTGGTCGGCGCAGGCGCGGCCGAGGGTTCGATGGACGCCTCGAACATGCTCAAGCCTGCTCTTGCGCGTGGCGAACTGCGCTGCATCGGCGCCACCACCCTTGCCGAATATCAGAAGTACATCGAGAAGGACGCGGCGCTCGCGCGGCGTTTCAAGCCGGTGTTCGCGGGCGAGCCCTCGGTCGAAGAGACCATCGCCATTCTGCGCGGACTCAAGGAGCGCTACGAGGTCCATCACGGCGTGCGCATCCAGGACGGCGCGATCGTGGCCGCCGCGACCCTGTCGAATCGCTACATCGCCGACCGCTTCCTGCCCGACAAGGCCATCGACCTGATGGACGAGGCGGCGTCGCGCCTGCGCATCGAGATCGACTCCATGCCCACCGAGATCGACGAGATCGAGCGCGCGATCGTGCAGCTCGAGATCGAGCGCCAGGCCCTCACCAAGGAGCACGACAAGGCCTCGAAGGAGAGGCTCTTGAAGGTCGAGCGGGACATCGCCGACCTGCGCGAGAAGACCGCGGGCATGAAGGTGCACTGGCAGCAGGAGAAGGAGAACATCTCCAAGATCCGCGAGATGAAGGAGCGGATGGAGAAGACCCGCTTCGAGGCGGAGCGTGCGACCAAGGACGGCAACCTCGCGAAGGCCGCCGAACTCCAGTACGGCACCATTCCCGCCCTCGAAAAGGAAATCAAGGACGCTCGCGCGGCTCTCTCCCGACTCCAGTCCCGGCAGCGCATGCTGAAGGAAGAGGTCGAGGCCGAGGACGTCGCCGAAGTTGTTGCGAAGTGGACCGGTATTCCCGTCACGAAGATGCTCGAAGGCGATGTCGAGCGGCTCGTCCGGATGGAAGATCGCCTGCGCGAGCGCGTGGTCGGCCAGGAGGAGGCTCTCCTCCTCGTATCGAACGCGGTGCGCCGCGCGCGGGCCGGCCTCTCCGATCCGAAGAAGCCGATCGGTTCCTTCCTTTTCATGGGCCCAACGGGCGTCGGAAAAACCGAGATGGCGCGTTCCCTCGCCGACTTCCTGTTCGACGACGAGAAGGCCATGGTCCGGATCGACATGTCCGAGTACATGGAGAAGCACTCGGTTTCGCGCCTCGTGGGCGCGCCTCCCGGGTACGTGGGCTACGACGAGGGCGGTCAGCTCACCGAGACCATCCGTCGTCGTCCCTACGCGGTGATCCTCTTCGATGAAATCGAAAAGGCCCACCCGGATGTCTTCAACATCCTGCTGCAGGTTCTTGACGAAGGCCGTCTCACCGACGGCAAGGGCCGCACCGTCGATTTCAAGAACACGGTGCTCATCATGACCAGCAACGTGGCTTCAGACCTCATCCAGGAATCCGCGGAGAAAGAAATTCCCGATCTCAAGAGCCGGCTCATGGATGCTCTGAGAAAGACGTTCCGTCCGGAGTTCCTGAACCGCATCGACGAGATCGTCACCTTCGGTTCGCTCGGCGAAGATCAGATCCGCAAGATCGTCGAGATCCAGTTCCAGGATCTCAAGAAGCGGGTGGCGGAGAAGAAGATCGTGATCAACCTCTCGCCCGAGGCGGCGACGCTGCTGGCTCATGTGGGCTACGACCCGACGTTTGGCGCGCGTCCGCTCAAGCGCGCGATCCAGCGGATGGTCGAAAACCCGCTCGCCCTGCAGCTCCTCGCCGGCCACTTCCGCGAAGGCGATACTCTGACCATCGAGCCCACGAAGGACGGCGACCTCGCGTTCCGTCAGGACGCGAGAAAGCAGCAGGCCGCATAATCCGCGGCGCGATGCGCCTCGTCCTCATCTCCGACACGCACAACCAGCAGCGCTCGCTCCGGCTGCCCGCGGGCGATGTCCTCGTGCATGCCGGCGACTTCACCATGCGCGGAACCGAGCCCGAAGTGCGTGCGTTCGGCGAATGGCTCGCTGATCAGCCCTACGAACACAAGGTGTTGATCGCCGGGAACCACGATTTCCTGTTCGAGCGCGAGCCGCAACTCGCGCGTTCCCTCCTGCCCGCGCACGTTCACTACCTCTTCGACTCCGAGGTCACGCTGGGTGGCTTGCGGTTCTGGGGCGCGCCCTGGCAGCCCTGGTTCCTCGACTGGGCCTTCAACCTGCGTCGCGGCCCCGAACTCGCGGCCCGATGGGCGCTCATCCCCGAGGGCTACGGTCTCTACGGAGATAAGGCGAACGTGGCGATCTGCGATGAGAAGTACCGGCTCGTCAACAGGCCGATCGTCGTGGAATTGAGCGCGGGTGGCGGCCCGCCGGTGTTCGTTGAAGGGCCGGGTGAAGGGTGATCAGCACGATCCGTGGCTACCGACGGGCGTACGCTATAGCGTACGATTGCGAGACCATGACGAATCTAACGGCCACCGTGGCGCGAGCTCAGCTCTATACCCTGATCGATCAGGCCGCCGAGTCGAGCGAACCCATCCGCATCAGCGGTCCCCGCAATAGCGCCATTCTCGTTTCCGAGAAGGACTGGAATGCCATGCAGGAAACGTTGTTCCTGCTATCTGTTCCGGGGATGCGCGAGGCCATCCGAAAGGGACTGAAGACCCCGGTCAGCAAGTGCGCGACAAGCCCTGGCTGGTGACCCCGCCATGGCGAGTCGTCTTTACGTCGATCGCGCAAAAAGATGCGCGAAAGGCGGCTCGGTCTCCCCTCCGGCCCAAGATTGAGCGGCTGCTCGAACTAATTTCGCGCGATCCGTTCGAAACGCCCCCTCCATTTGAAAAACTGGTGGGCGACCTCGAAGGGGCCTACTCACGCCGAATCAACATCCAGCACCGGCTTGTCTATCAGGTCCTCACACGCGAGCGCGTGGTCAAGGTCCTGCGCCTGTGGACGCACTACGAATAGTTCCGGGAGGGGTCCCTCCTACCACTCAGTGGAGGGGCCCTTAAGGATCTTGCCCGGACGGGCTGCCGTCATCGACTTGCCGTCGAAAATGACTTCTCCGCTCACCAGGACCCACTTCACGCCCACTGCGTACTGGTGCGGCTTTTCGAAGGTGGCCCGGTCGCCGATTTCGTTCTCGTCGAATATCACGAGGTCGGCTTTCAGGCCCGGCCGCACCAGCCCGCGATCGAGCAGGCCGAGCCTTTGCGCCGGGAAGGACGTCATCTTGCGGATCGCATCCTGGAGCGTGATGACTTTGAGTTCGCGAACGTAGCGGCCGAGAACGCGCACGAACGTCCCGTACCCTCGCGGATGGGGCGCGGCGACACCGAAGCGGATGACTTCGCCGTCAGAAGCAACCATCGAGTTCGGATCGCGCAGGATCCGGACAAGGTCCTCTTCATTGATGGCGTGGAAGATCGCGGAAGCGCCGCCCTTCTCGATGATGTCGAGAGCGGTGTCGGCTGCGTTTTCGATAGTGACCTCGAGGCCGCGGGCCGCGGTTATCTGCGCGAGGTTCTTCCCGGCGAGGGTCGGATCGAAACCAGCCGACGCGATCTGGATGTTCTTCGGGTCGCCCCCCCCGCGATCGAACTTGATGTTGTCGACCACGACCGCTTTGATCTTCGCCCTCGTCTCCGGATCCTTGAGCCGCGTGAGCGTCGCCGCGCGACCCCCATCCTGAGCCCACGCGGGGAGCAGCGCGTTGATCCCGGTGGACGACGCGGTGTACGGGTACTGATCGATGGTCGCATCGACGCCTCGGGCGCGGGCCGCGGCCACGGCCGCGAGCGTCTGATCCGCCGCACCCCAGTTTCCTTTCCCGATGATCTTGTGATGAGTGACCTGCGTGGGCAGAGCGCCGTTCTCGCCGATTGCGACGGTCTCGTTGACGCTCTTGACCACGTCCTTCGCCTCGTTCCGCATATGCGAGATGTGGATGCCGCCCATCTCTCCCGCGACTTTCGCGAGAGCGGTCACCTCTTCGGTCGGCGTGAACGTGCCGGGAACGTAGAAGAGACCGGTGGAGAGACCGAAAGCGCCGTCGCGCATGCCCTGTCGGGTGATCTCCAGCATCTTCGTCATCTCTTCGGGCGTCGCCTTGCGGTCGTTCGGACCGATGACGCTCTCGCGGATCGACCCCTGGCCGATGAAGGCGCCGAAGTTGACCGACGTCCTCACCATCGCGACCTGCTCGAGATAGGGACGCAGGGGCACGGGCGATCCGCCATCGGGACCCTCGATGAGCGTCGTGACCCCCTGGCGCGCGTAGTTCTCCGCCGTCGGGATCTCGAGGATGGCCCGCCGCGCGTGGGTGTGGATATCGATGAAGCCCGGCGCCACCACAAGCCCCCGGCCGTCGATGGTGTGCTTCGACTCGAATTTCCGCCCCGCGATGTCGATGGCGGCGATGGTGTCGCCCTTCAGGTAGACATCGCCCCGGTACCAGGGGTTGCCCGAACCGTCGATGATGCGCGCTCCGGCAATCGCGAGGTCGTAGGGTCCCTCGGCGGTCGCGGCCGCGAGGGAAAGTGCGGCGAGGACTGACCCGGCGATGAGTTTTCCGAAGGTCTTCATGCGGTTGCTCCTGTCTGGGTGATCTGCTTCGCGTAGGTCTCCGGGTCGATGTTGGCGCCGCAGACCACGAGACCGACGGTCTTGCCATCGAGCCGAGCCCGCAATGGGTGCATGAGCGCGGCGAGCGCGGCGGCGCCCGCGGGTTCCACCACGAGCTTCGCCACCCGGAAGGTGAGCCGCATCGCCTCGCGAATCTGATCGTCGTTCACGAGCACGACCTCGTCCACGAACATGCGGTTGAGGCCGAAGGAGTAAGGCTCGCAACGCGGCGCGCCCAGCGAATCCGCGATCGTGCGGACCGCCTCGATGGACTGGGGCGAACCCGCCTTGAAACTCCGGCTCAGGCTGTCAGCACCTTCAGGCTCCACGACATAGACCGCTGTGGTGGGGCTCATCTGCTTGACCGCGCAGGCGACGCCCGCGGTGAGTCCGCCTCCGCCCGCGGCCACGATGACGGCGTCGAGGGTCACACCGAGGGCGCGGGTTTGATCGATGAACTCCATCCCGACCGACGCCGTTCCGAGTGCGGTTTTTGGGCCTTCGAAGGGATGCACGAAGGTGCGGCCCTCCGACGCTTCGATCTCGCGAACGCGCGCGAAGGCTTCGTGGACGTTATCCACGAGTTCGATCGTGGCCCCAAGCTCGCGGCAGACCTGAACCCGGAAGGGATTCGCGTTCTTCGGCATCACCACCTTCGCAGTCGTGCCGAGGCGCTGCGCCGAGTAGCCGAGGGAGATCGCGTGGTTTCCCGCGGAAACGCCGGTGACGCCTCGCTTCAAGGCTTCAGCGTCGAGATCGAGCATGACGGAAAGGGCGCCGCGAGGTTTGAAGCTTCCGGTGCGCTGAAAAAGCTCCTCCTTCAGCCAGACCGTGGTGGAAGCGCCCACCGCGGCGTCGAGCGCATGATCGACGATCCGCCGGATCGGAGTGGTGATGACGAGGTCGCCGAGCCGGGTTCGATTGGCGCGGATCGCCTCGATCGTTGGCGCCTGGATATCGGAGGGGGCCATGGGTCTTACGCTTCTCCTTCTTCCATCGTGGCCTTGAGCGGATGCCCCTCGGCCTGTGCGCGGGCGTGAACCTCCTCGACTTTCGTTTCCGCGATTTCGAACGGGTACACGCCGGCAAGGCCCGCGCCCTCGACATGCACCTTGAGCATGATGTGTACCGCCTCCGCCTCGCCTTTTCCGAAGATCTCCATCAGGACTTCGACCACGAACTCCATGGG
>JANNJB010000201.1:0-3220 GCA_031405615.1 Vicinamibacteria bacterium
GCCAGGAGCGCCTACAAACCGAACTCCCGAGGGTTCCCAGTCGATCCCGGATACCGTAGGTGACGCCCATTCTTGCGCCTTGAGCCTAGCGCGACAGTTCGCTCCCGACCGCAACGTTCACGACCGCTCCAATCGGGCAAAACCATCGATGACCGCCGGTTCCAAGAGAGGTGGAAGGTCGAGACGCGGAGGCCCCCGAGGGGCGGCTTCGCGCTCCACCCAGTCAGGGGCGCTCCCTACGAGTGTCGAAGGGGCTAACGTCCCTGGATCGCGAACAGAGCGGCCTGAGCCGCGTTCTTCACCGCAGGATCGGGATCGGTGAGCGCCGCGGACAAGGGCGCGATCGCGGCGGCGGCGCCGGGGCCGATTCGTCCAAGCGCCTGCGCAGCCGCAACCCTTACCGCCGGGTTCGCATCGGTGAGCGCGGCCATGAGCGCACGCGTCGCGGGCAAAGCGTCGGGCCCGAGGGACGCCAGGGCGAAGGCCGCCCGTTCGCGCGACTCGGCCTCGGGATTCTTGAGATCGAGCGCGATCCGCAGAGGGTCCGGAGCGGTCTGCGGCGTGGTCTTCGCGATGTCCGCCTGTTTGACGTCCGCCTTGGTCAGGAAGCGATTCCGCTTCGGCTGCTCCGCCTCGCCCGCGGTCGCCGGGGCGGCCACATCCTCGACGTCGAGGCCCGTGGCGAGGGCTTCGTAGACGCGCTGCCCGTCGTTCGCCGCGTTTCGGGCGGCCCGAGCGATTCCCTCGGCCGCCTCGGCCTCGTGGTTCAGGCGATCGCGCTCGGCGCGGGCCTTCTCGATCTGCTTCACCAGCTCGCGCCGGCGCTTCTCATCGTCCTTGCTGAGGGAAACACCGGGGCCGAGGGGAACTCCCGGGCTCGAAGCGACCGGCAGATCCGGGGACGGCGCGGCTCCGGAGGGAGAAGATGAACGGGCGTTCCGGGCGGCGCGATCAGCTTCCTCCTGCTCCCGCCTCAGGGCGGTCGCTCGAGCCTTGTCCTCGGCTTCTCTAGCCTTCGTGGCTTCGCGCTGGGCGCGTTCCTCGTCCTTGCGGCGACGCTCCGCGTCCTTGGCCTCTTGCGCCCGGGCGCGATCCTCTTCGTTCTTGCGGGCCTTCTCCGCCTCGGTTCGCGCCTTCTCCTCTGCCTTCAGCATCCGCTGCTGTTCGGGGGTGAGCGCCTCTCCCTGGGGCGCCGGCTCCGCGGCCTGGCCGCCCATCTTCCGCTCTTGCTCAGCAAGGCGCGCGGTGGTCTTCTCCCGCTCGCGGGCAGCGGCCTCGGCGTCCTTGCGTTCTTTCTCGGCCGCGGCGCGGAGGGCCTTCTCTTCCTGCTCCGCCGCTTTCTTCGCCTCGCGTTCGATGCGTTGCCGCGCCTTTTCGTCTACGGGCGTGGGCGCAGCCTGAAGGTCTTGAGCCCGCACTTCCGAAACGACGCACAACGCGAGGGTCACGGCGAGAAACAGCCGGCCGGCAGGATTGTGGAATGCGGATTTCATCAATGAGTCCTTAAGTCTGACCCGTTGAGCCTTCGACGCTTCAGTAAGCTCACGGGTGGGGAAGTACGCGAGTCTAACTTTGAACCCCCATCTCCCTTGCCCGAACCATTGAACCCGCCCTCCTCTCTTGCTGCGATGGTGCGCGGGCTCGCGCACGAAGCGGGTTTCGACCAGACACGCATCGCGGCCGCCAAGGCGCCCCCTGTCCTCGCCCATTTCGCGAGGTGGGTGGAACAAGGCCACGCGGGGATCATGGACTATCTGACCGATCAGACCGACCGTCGGTCGGATGTGACCGTGGCTTTCCCGTGGGCGAAGACCGTGATCGTGTCCGCTCTGCAGTACGACACACCCCACGCGTATTCAACCGATGGCCCGGGGGGCGGCGCGTGGATCGCCCGTTACGCCTGGGGCGACGACTACCACGACGTGGTTCGCAAGAGGCTCGAGGCGCTGCGCGCCTCTATCGGGCGGGATCTTGGCGCTTTCGAATCGCGCGCCTATGTGGACACGGGGCCGGTCGCGGAAAAGGCGTACGCCGTGGCCGCGGGCCTTGGGAGCTACGGCAAGAACACCTGCGTGCTCAACCAGACGCTCGGATCCTGGTTCTTCATCGGGGTTCTCATCACGGATCTCGACCTTGCGCCCGACGCGCCGACCACCGACATCTGTGGAACGTGCCGGGCCTGCCTCGATGCCTGCCCGACCCAGGCGTTTCCCGAGCCCTATGTCCTCGACGCCCGCCGCTGCATCAGCTACCTGACCATCGAAGTGAAGGACGCGATCGACCCGGAACTTCGCGGAGCGATGGGCCGACAGGTCTTCGGGTGCGATATCTGCCAGGACGTGTGCCCCTGGAACCGAAAGAGAAGAGTCTCGGGAGGAGCCGAGTTCGAACCGCGGAGCGGGAACGTCGCTCCTTCCTTCGAAGAACTGGCGACCCTCACGCCGGAGGCCTTTCAGCTGAGATTCCGTAAGAACCCGATCAAGCGGAGCAAACGCCGCGGTCTGCTCCGCAACGTCGCGGTGGCGATCGGCAACGCCGGGTCGAGGGACCATCTGGCCCTCCTCGATACGCTGCTCGAGGACGAAGACCCCATCGTTCGCGAACACGCGGCCTGGGGCCGCGAGCGGCTGCTGGCGCGAACGTCCGGGCAAGGCCATCCAGGCCCCGGTCGAGTATAAGAACCCATGAACGCCTCGCCCGCGACGAACCTCTTCGGCCTTTCCCGGGCCGAAATCGAGGCCGTGGTGAAGGCCAAAGGCGAGCCGGCTTTCCGGGCCGCCCAGATCTACTCCTGGCTTTACGCGAAACGGGCTCGGGGTTTTGCGGCGATGACGAACCTCAAGAGCGCTTTGCGGGACACCCTGTCAGTGGGTCATGAAATCCGGCGAATCGCGGTGGCCGACCGGCAGTTCTCGACCGACGGGACGATCAAGACCCTTTTCCGCTGCGACGACGGGGCCACCATCGAAAGCGTCTACATCCCCGAGACAAAACGACAGACGATCTGTATTTCCACTCAGGCCGGATGCCCCGTGAAGTGCGCTTTCTGCCTGACCGGGATCAGCGGTTACAAGCGCAATCTCAAACCCTGGGAAATCCTCTCGCAGGTGGCCGAGGTGATGGACGAGGCGGCCAAAGCCTCGCCGCGAGACGAACGGCCATGGAACGTGGTGGTGATGGGAATGGGCGAGCCCCTTCTCAACTACGAGAACACGATGGC
>JANNJB010000202.1:0-2480 GCA_031405615.1 Vicinamibacteria bacterium
CGGGTAACGCGCGCTTGCTACAATCGACAGCGATTCATCCCCGGACAGGACCGACATGGAAACCCCGAACGTCGTGGAGCACTCGAAGCTTCAACCGCAGATCGCCACCCCGATCTGCCTGGACGAGTCGATCACCAGCGACGCCGCCGCACAGAGCGCGATTTCGATCGGGGCGTGCGGGATCATCAACATCAAGGCGGGCCGCGTGGGCGGCCTTCTCAATTCGCGGAAGATCCAGGCGACCGCCGCGAAACACCGCATCCCGGTCTGGTGCGGCGGGATGCTCGAGTCAGGCATCGGTCGCCTGGCCAACGTCCATCTCCAGACCCTGCCGGGCTTCACGCTTCCCGGCGACACCTCGGCAAGCCGCCGCTACTTCGAAGAAGACCTGATCGAACCCGGCGTGGTCGTGGACGCGAATGGAACGATCGACGTGCCGAAGGGGCCGGGCCTCGGCCTCGAAATCGTATGGTCCCGGGTCGACAAGGCGACCGCGCACAAAGAGACCTGGACGGTCTGACCCGCGCTTTTAACGGCCATCCATGCACAATTCGAAGCTCTCGTCAGATATTCTGTCCCTTGGACTCTGAGAGACCATGGAACAGACTCTGGTTCTGAACGCAACCTACGAGCCACTCGGCGTGGTGTCGTGGCAGCGCGCCATGACCCTGCTCTATCAGGGCAAGGTCGAGGTGGTGGCCAACTACGAGCGCCTGGTGCGCGGAGTCAAGGCTCACGTTCCCCTGCCTTCGGTGCTCCGCCTTCTCCGCCACGTGCGTCTTCGACGCCTTTTCTCCGAAGTGCCTTTCTCGCGCGCCAACGTCTACGCGCGCGACGAACATCGCTGCCAGTACTGCGGCAACGAGTTCGACGCCCAGCGCCTGACCTTCGATCACGTGGTCCCGGTGGCGCGGGGCGGGCTCAAGACCTGGGAGAACATCGTCACCTGCTGCATCGACTGCAATCGCCTTAAGGGGGACCGCCTGCCCGAGGAGCGCGGCATGAAGCTCGTGCGCAAACCGCGGCGTCCCGATCTTCCCCGGGCTCTCGCGCTGATCTTCGCCAATCGCTTTGCCCCGGACACGTGGCGGGACTATCTCTACTTCGGGCGTCGCGGGCAGCCGTCGTTTGGAGGCGCCGGTTGAGCCTTAAGGGTGAACTTGGAACCATGGCGCTCGCGGACATCCTTCAGTGGGTGTCGCAGGGTCGGAAGACGGGAACCCTCCACGTCACCCGCGGCGCGGTCGAGAAGAGGATCTCGTTTTCAGGCGGGGTCATCCACTCCTCGTGGTCCAACGACCCTCGCGAGTCGCTCGGTCAGTTTCTCGTCCGCGAACGTCTGGTCACAGAAGAGCAGCTCTTTCGCACGCTCCTGAGGCAGGAGACCGAGGGGCGGCCGCTCGGCGCGCTGCTCGTGGGCGACGGTCCGCTTTCCGACGAAGAGCTCATCCAGATGCTCACCCACAAGGCGGAGGAGACGATCTATGACCTCTTCCATTGGATGGAGGGCCATTTCGAGTTCAAAGACGGCGAGATCCAGCACGACGCCCCCTTTCCCGTCGACCTCGATGTCACCATCGTCATCATGGAGGGCATTCGCCGGATCGACGAGTGGGAGAGGATGCGGGAAGTGATTCCGTCGACCGAATCGACGTTCACGGTGCTCGGCCAGCCTCAGGATCCGGTGGACCATGAGGTCCTGCTCCACTGCTCCGAGGGCAAGACGGTCACGGAGATGGCCTTCGCGGTTCGCCGAACCGTTTTCGATGCCACGGTGATGCTCTATGACATGCACCGCCGCGGTCTGATCGAAATCGAGAAGCCGGGCGTGTCCCGGGATTCGGTGGAGACCGTGGTCCGAATCCAGCGTGAACTCGATCATGCCCGCAAGGCCATCGACGGAGGCGACTTCGACGAGGCCCTCAAGAGCTACGAAGCGGTGCTGAAGCTCGACCCGCTGAACCAGCACGCGAAGAAGGGGCTCGTGGTCTCGATCGACGGACGCGGGCGCACCCGCTCGCTGCGTCTCGTTCCGAGAAACAAGATTCCGAAGCTCGCCATCTCCCTCAGCGAACTGACCAAGGAGAAGTTCGACCCGCGCGAGGGCTTTGTGCTCTCGCGCATCAACGGCGAATGGGACGTTCAGTCGATCCTGAAGATCTGCCCGATGCCCGAAGACGAGGCGATGATCATCTTCGCCCGTCTCATCGAGCGCAAGGTGATCGAGTTTCTTTAGTCGAGTCGGGGGGCCGCTCCGTCATCGCGAGCCGGCAATCGGGAAGCCCCGCTTCCGTCATCGCGAGCCGGCAATCGAGAAGCCCCGCTTCCGTCATCGCGAGCCGGCAGTCGAGAAGCCCCGCTCTCCGTCATCGCGAGCCGGCAATCGAGAAGCGTCCGGCGAAGCGATCCTCGGCCTCGGTCCCTCGACGCGCTCCCCCGCGGATGTGGATCGCTTCACTCCAATCCGAAACGACGGGTCG
>JANNJB010000203.1:0-3786 GCA_031405615.1 Vicinamibacteria bacterium
GCGCCCGATGTCGAGAACCCGGGCGGCGCACTCGAGGGCCGATGCGAAGAGCCGGCCCCGCTCGCCTTCGTGCCGCACCAGGCGCGCGAAGAGGGTCTGGGCGAGCAGGGCGCGCCTCTCGCCATAGGCGGCGTCGACGCCCCGGAACCTTGAGAGGAGCGCCTCTATCGACGTCGCGCGGACCCTCGCGGGGTCGGCATCCATCTCGCCGAGCGCCGCGTAGGCCAGGCCTTCACGGAGTCCCTGGCCCGAGACCAGGATGTCGCGAGCGCCCACCCACTCGACCAGGCGCGCAATCACCACCGCGCCCGCCACGATCGAGTCCGACCGGTCCTTCGATAGACCCAGCACCGCCGCCCGCTTGCGCCGCGGAAGTGAGCGCAACTCGGCTTCGATCTCCTCGAGCGACTCGCGCGGAACCTCGTGGCCGTGCAGGCGCGAGCCCGGTGTCTTCTCCTTGAACCGCTCGATCTTCGCGAGATTTCGAACCGTGCCCCCGGTCCCCACCAGACGCCCGCCCGGCCGAAGAGGCTTGAGGGGAAGTTCCTCGAGGAACCCGTCCACATGAGAGCGGAGGCTCTTGATCTGTCTTTCGGTGGGCGGATCGTGTTCGAGGTACCGGCGAGAGAGCCGGAGCGCTCCCAGGGGCACGCTCCACGACCGCACACGCGCCCGGTCTTTGAACTCGGTGAGTTGGAGCGAACCGCCTCCGAGATCGAAAAGCAGGCCCGATCGAGAATCGAGGCCCCGAAGCGCGCCGTGAAACCCGTAGTGGGCCTCGGCCTCCCCGTCGAGGATCTGGAGCGGCGACTTCATCGTCTGGGCCACGAGTCGGGCGAATCGCTCGCCATCCGTGGCTTCGCGCACCGCGGCCGTCGCGTACACCCGTATGGCCCGCGCGCCGGCCCCCAGAGCAATTGCCCGAAAGTCGCGGAGCGCATCCTTGGTGCGGCCCATGGCCTCCTCGCCGATCGCGTGATTCTCGACGACACCTTCCACCAGGCGAAGCGACGAACGCGCGCTCGCCACGATGCGCAGGTGCCCGGCCGCCTCGCGGTTGTAGACCACGATTCGCGCGGAGTTGCTTCCGATGTCGATGATCGCGAGCGGCGGGCGGGCTTTCCTCATCGGTTCGGCTCGGCACTTGCGGCGCGCAGGCGTAGGATCTCAGGCATGATCGCGCCCGAACTTCTGGAAGTGCTCTGCTGCCCCGCCGACCGGTCCGCGGTGAGGCTCGCCACCGCCGCCGAACTCGAGACCCTGAACGCCCGCATCGCGAAGGGGCTCGCCAACAACGGCGGCGTCGCGGTCACGGAAAAGCTCGAGGCCGCGATCATCCGCGTCGACGGAACGTTTGCTTACCCGGTCCGGGAGGAGATTCCCGTGATGCTTATCGACGAGGCCATCCCCCTTCGGGACGGTCTGGCCCCGCTCCGCTACGTCCCGCCTGCGGCCTGAAGCCCGTCCGCGCCTTCCCCGCGCCGAACCCCGGCTTGACGCCGAACGTGGTCGGACGGTCGTTGCGCGGACGATCGCGATCGTCGGGGCGCCTCGGCTCGGCGCGTCCGAAGGACGCATCGCGTCGGCCCGCTTCCTCGCGACGCGGTGCGGGCACGCCGTAGGTCACCTTCTCGAGGGAAAGGCCCGACGGCGGGGCCGTGAACTCGGCCACCGACGTTCCGCTTGCGGCCATGATCCTGGCCACGTCTTCGACGGTCAACTTGCCGCGGCCCACCTCGACCAGGACGCCCACGATGCGACGAACCATCTTCCATAGGAAGTGCGAGCCCTGAATGCGAATGAAGATGTCCGAGCCCTGTTCGAGCACTTCGACGGCCTCCACCTTGACCTTGGTGGATTCGTCGGGCTTGGACGGATCGGCCTGAACGAACGCGGAGAAATCGTGGAGCCCGCATAGCGATTTTGCGGCCTGGGCCATCGCGGGAACATCGAGGGGGTCACGAACCCACCACACCACCGGTTTGTCGAAAGCGCTTCGGCGTCGCGAGATCCGATAGACATACGAGCGCGCGGTCGCGGAATGGCGGGCGTGAAAGCCCTCTTGAGCCAGTTCGACCTTGAGCAGATTGATGTCGCCCGGAAGCTCGTCGTTGACCATGCGCAGGAAATCTCCCGGATCCACCTGCTTCGCCAGATCGATATGCGCGACCTGATGCAGGGCATGAACGCCGGCGTCGGTGCGCCCGGAACCGTAGACCTCGATGACGCGCTGGCCGGTGGCGCGGTGGATCGCCTCCATGATCTCGCCCGCGACGGTGCGCGCGTTCGTCTGGAACTGCCATCCGCTGTAGCGCGTGCCCATGTACTCAAGGTCGACCCGGTACCTGAAGCCGTGTTTTGGGCCGGAGGGCCGGACGGGCTCTCTGTCATTGCGCGGCGACGGCGACTCGTGACGAGCCGCGGGGCCCGGCACATGGATTTTTGGGGGCATTCGAGGTTCAGTTTACGTCCCTATATGCTCGCGGTTGCCAGAATGACTCGCCGCGACCTCCTGATCCTTGCCGCGTCCTGCGCCCTGCTCGGTCTCGCCCTCTTCCGGCTGCTCTCCCCCTCGGGCTTGCCCACGCGACGGATCTCCGTCGAGGCCATCGAGATCAAGAGTCAGCCCATCAAGAGCGGCGAGTCCGCGACGCAGGAGGCCTCGTGGACCCCGCCCGACGATGTGTTCGTGGTCGGATGGGCGCCCGACGTGGGCGCACCCGAGGCGCTGCCCGAACTCCATCTCCTTTCCGGCAGCACATCGATCTTCTCCATCCGACCCGGGCCCGGCGGCCAGTCCTCGCCCCCGGCCTTCTTCCCCGCCGGCATCGGGTTCCTGGTCGCCAGGGGCGAGGCGCTCCGGCTCCAGCTCCGTGTGATCAATACCGGTCCGGAAGGTGAAACCGGCGGCGCACGCGCGCTCATCTACTTCCACCCCGTGGCCTGGCGCTGAGCGTCTCGATGAGCCTCCCTCAAAACGTGGACCTCGACCTCTTCCGCGCCGTCGCCGCGGATGCGGCCCTGATCTCGGGGCGCATCCAGAAAGACCGGTTGGGCACGAACATCGGCGTCGAGAACAAGGGCGAGCTGGATCTTGTCACCGAAGTCGACCGCGCCTGTGAAGTCGCGATCCTCGAAAGACTCCGACGCTCGTTCCCGAACCACGATGTCGTGGCCGAGGAAAGCGCTCCTTCGCTCAGCGGCTCCGACTACGTCTGGTACGTCGATCCCCTCGATGGTACCACCAACTACGCGCACAACTATCCCTTCTTCTGCACCTCGATCGGCCTCACCCACCGGGGCCTCGTGGTCGCGGCCGCCGTGTACGACGCGGTGGCGGACGAACTCTTCACCGCGGCCCGCGGCCGTGGGGCCACGATGAACGGCGCGCCGCTCAGGGTCTCGACCTCGAACGACCTGTCGCGTTCCGTGTTCCTGACCGGGTTCCCCTACGACCTGCGCGACGACGTGACGCACACGCTGCGACTCTTCGAGCGCTTCCTTCACCACGCCCGAGCCCTGCGCCGCGACGGCGCCGCCGCACTCGACCTCGCGTACCTCGCCGCGGGCCGGATCGACGGCTATTTCGAAGAGCGTCTGAAACCATGGGACGTGGTCGCGGGTTCGCTTCTCGTGGAAGAGGCAGGAGGCCGGGTGTCCCGCTTCGACGGCTCTCCCATCGGCACCGGCGCCGACGAAGTCGTGGCGTCAAACGCAGTCCTCCACGACGCGATGCTGCGGGTGCTCGCGCAGGGGCCGCCTTCGCGATAGTCTGATCCGGTCACG
>JANNJB010000204.1:0-7944 GCA_031405615.1 Vicinamibacteria bacterium
TCATGGCGAGACGAAACGGTTTCACGCTGGTTGAGCTGATGATCGTGGTGACGGTCATCGGCGTACTGTCTGCGATTGCCATCTCCGCGCTGCTGCGCTCGCGAATGGCGGCGGGTGACGCCTCGGGCCTCATCTGCGTCACTACCGACGGCTCGATCCCCAACATGAGGAACTGCCCCTCTCTTCGCTGACCCCTGATTTGCCGGCGGACATTTGACTCTCCGGTGCGTTGTATGCTTATATACGCATACAATGATCAATCGAACCCTGTTGCTCGCTTTGGTAGCGGCGGCGATCCCGGCCTCGGGGCAGGAGCCGCTGTCCCTGGAGGCCGCCCTGGCGCGGGCCAACCTCAAGAATCCGGAACTTCGCGCGCTGCGGGAACGCGCGGACGCCGCAGCGGCCCGCGGAGACTCGATCCGACGGCAAAAACTCCCGCGCGTCGGCGTTGAGCTCAACGCCCAGCGGACGAACAACCCGGCCTCCGTCTTCGCCCATCGCCTGAACGCGGGCGAATTCACGTCCGACGACTTTGAGATCGCGCGTCTCAACTCCCCCGGCGCGACCGCCCACCTTGGAACATCCCTTTTCGCAGAGGTTCCCATCGACATCGCCGGGCGCATCGACCTCGCGGCGGATGGCCAGGCCGCAGGCCAGCGGGCGACCGAGAGCAACCTGCGTGAAGCGGAGGCCGCGGTAGCCCTCCACGTCACCGAGGCCTATCTGGGCGCCGTCCTTTCGAGGCGCGCCAGGGAGGCCACGGAGAAAGCACTCGCCGCCGCCCGGTCCCGCGAGGAGATCACACAGGCGCGATTCGATGAAGGTGTGGCCCTTCAAGCGGATGTCCTTCGGGTGCGCGCGCGCCGTCGCGGCCGCGAAGCCGACCTCGCCGCGCAGGACTCCGAGGTCGCGGTGGCTTTGGCCATGCTCGCGCGTCTGATGGGTTCGGCCGACGGCGAGCGCTTTGTGCTCACGGACACCGCGCAGCCTGGCCCGATCGACGGGGGAATCGCGGAATGGAAACAACGCGCGGGGTCTTTGCGCGCGACCCTTCAGGCCGCACAGGGATACAACGACGCCGCCGACCTCGCCCTCCGTCTCGAGGAGAGATCGAGGTGGCCAGAACTCGCGGCCCAGGCCCGCCTCATGGACGACCGGATCTCCTTCTCGGGCGGCGGAGCGTCGTGGGCCGTGGGCGCGGTCCTGCGCTGGAACCTCTTCGACGCCACGCGGAGCAAACGCATCGCCGCCGCGATGGCCGACCAGCGCGCCACCATGGAGGACCAACGCGCCGCGCAGGACCGCGTGCGTTTCGAGGTGGAGGCCGCGTTCAGCCGGCTCACCGCCGCGCAGAACCGTCTGGTCGCCGCCCTTGGCGGCGCACTCGAGGGACGGGAGGCGCTGCGCGTGGTTCAGGAGAGACGTTCGCAAGGCCTCGCAACTCTCACCGACGAACTTGAAACCGAAGCCGCCGCCTTTGCGGCGGAGCTTGAAGAGATCAACGCGGCGCGAAATGCCGCCCTCGCCGAAGCGGCGCTCCGACGCGCCGCCGGCCTCAACCCCGGGAGCAAGGTCCAATGAACGGCCGACTCATCTTTCTGAGCATGCTCGGAATAACCGCGGCCACCGTCGCGTGCGGCAAATCGCCTGAAGACGGACCCCGCGTTGCGGAGGGGGAGACGGCGAAACCGATCGTGGTGCACAGCCTCGAGGTTCGAGAGACCAGCGAGACCGGGGCGCTCGAGATTCCCGCGGCGATCGAGTCGACCCGGCGCGCGATCCTGACTTCGCGACTCGCCGCGTCGATCTTGAGTCTCAATCACCGGGAGGGCGATTCCGTGAGCGCCGGCGCGGTCCTGGTCCGACTGGAGAACGGGGGGCTCGCCGCCGCCCTCACCGCCGCGCAAGCGTCCGACACCGCGGCCGCGCGCGATCTCGCGCGGGCCGAAGCGCTTCTCGCCAAGGGCGCAGCCACCCGGAACGAGGTCGAGAATGCCACAACCGCCGCGGCACGAACCCGCTCCGGGGTGATCGCGGCACGGGAGGCGCTGTCCCACGCAACCGTCCGGTCGCCGTTCGCGGGTCGGATCACGAAGAAGATCGCGAGCCAGGGCGACACCGTGAACCCCGGCCAGCCGCTCCTCGAGATCGAAGGCCCGGGGGGACTCGAAGTGACAGCTTCCATCGAAGCCTCGGTCTACGAGCGCCTGAAGGTCGGCCAGAAGATCGACGTTCGGATCGACGGGGTCGCGACGCCTTTCACCGCCCTCATCCACACTCTCGCACCTTCCGCCGATCCGACCACTCATCGCTTCACCCTTCGCGCTGATATTCGCGGCGCCGACGGTGTGCGCGCCGGTCTCTTCGCCCGCATCGCGGTCCCCTTCCCGGGAACCGAGCGACGGATCCTCGTCCCCACGGGCGCGGTGATCCGCCGCGGCGGACTCACCGGGGTCTACGTCATCCGCGAGGGTCGCGCCTGGCTTCGCTGGATAGCACCCGGCGACACGTTCGGCGACGCTATCGAGGCCCGCGCGGGTCTCGAGGCGAAAGAGCGCGTGGCGCTCGAGCCGTCCAGCCTCCATGACGGCGCGGCCGTGACCGAGGCACGTCAATGAAACTCGGTCTCGCCGGGCGAATCGCCCAGAGCTTTGCCGACAGCAAACTGACCCCGCTCCTCATCGGCGCGGCGCTCGCCACCGGTGTCCTCGCCCTGATGGCGACTCCCCGCGAGGAAGAGCCTCAGATCCGCGTGCCCATGGTCGATGTCATGGTGGCCTGGCCGGGTGCGGAAACCCGGGCGGTCGAAACGCACATCGTCGATCCCATGGAACGAGCCCTCTGGGGAATCGCAGGCGTCGAACACGTCTACTCGACCGCGACTCCGGGCTTCGCCCTCATCACTGCTCGTTTCAAAGTGAACGAGTCGAACGAAGAGAGCCTGGTCAAGGTCTTCGAGCGTCAATCCGCCTTGTTCGCGGTCAGCATGCCCCCCGGGGCGCTTCCTCCGACCGTCGAGCTGCGATCGATCGACGACGTTCCCTTCCTGGGCCTGACCCTGTCCAGCCCGGAACTGGGCAGCGACGAACTTCGAACCCTCGCCGCCGAGCTGGCTCAGGAACTCTCCGAAGTGCCGGAGACCACGAAGGCCACTCTCACCGGCGGCTCGCCGCGTGCGGTTCGCGTTGTGCCGGATATCGCGCGCATGAACGCGAAAGGAGTCACCTGGCAGACGCTGCTTCGGGGCGTGGGCTCGTACGGCGGCCGCGCCAGCGGCGGAACGGCGGTGCGCGATAATCAGGAGATCCGCGTCATGGGCGGGCTGCCGTTCGAACGCGCGGCCGATGTCGCGAACGTGGTCGTGGCGGTGCGAGGCGGGCGTCCGGTCTACGTGCGCGACGTGGCCTCGGTCACGGACGGACCCGACGAAGCGACCGATGCGGTGTTCTTCGTGGCCGGCCCGGCCGGGGCCACCGCTCTTCGACCCGCGGGATCAACCCACGCCGCGGTCACCATCGCTCTCGCCAAACGCCCGGGGGCGAATGCCACGGCGGTCGCGGAGCGCGCCATCGAGAAACTCGAAGCCCTGCGCTCTCGGCTGCTGCCGAGCGACGTCGAAGTCGACATCACGCGGAACTACGGCGAGACCGCGAAGGAGAAGTCCAACGAACTCGTCGAGCACCTTCTGCTCGCGACCCTCTCCGTCGTCGCCCTGATCTCGATCGCCATGGGCTGGCGCAGCGGCCTGGTGGTCGGCATCGCGGTGCCCGTGACCCTGGCCCTGACCCTTCTCATCTACTTTCTCGCCGGCTACACCCTCAACCGGGTCACGCTGTTCGCCCTCATCTTCTCGATCGGCATCCTGGTCGACGACGCGATCGTGGTGGTCGAAAACATCGAACGCCATCTTCGCGAAAAAGTCGGCCAGCCCTTCCTGCGCACGATCGTTGCGGCGGTTGACGAAGTCGGCAATCCGACGATCCTCGCCACCTTCACGGTCATCGCCGCGATCCTGCCCATGGCCTTCGTCCGCGGTCTGATGGGGCCGTACATGCGCCCCATCCCGACCGGCGCCTCCGCCGCGATGATCTTCTCGCTCGCGGTCGCCTTCATCGTCTCCCCGTGGGCCGCGTACCGGATCTTCAAATCGCATAAAGGGCATGAGCCCGGCGGAGGCGTGGCGAAGGAAGGCTTCTCGACCAGGCTCTACCGCCGTTCGATGTCGGCCCTGGTCAGCCGACCGTCCGCCCGCTGGGGTTTCTTCGCTCTCGTGATGGCGCTGCTGCTCGGGGCCATGGGCCTGGTCGGCGCGGGTTTCGTGCGCGTGAAGATGTTGCCCTTCGACAACAAGAGCGAGTTCCAGGTGCTCATCAACCACGACGCGGGCACCCCTCTTGAAGTGACGCTCGAGACCGCGCGAGAGATGAGCCGGTACCTCGCCACCGTCCAGGAGGTCGCGAACGTGCAGATCTACGCGGGCGCGCCGGCTCCTTTCAACTTCAACGGCCTCGTTCGGCACTACTTCCTCCGCCGCTCTCCGGTGGGCGCCGACCTCCAGGTGAATCTCGCGCACAAATCGAAGCGCGACATCCAGAGCCACGATCTCGCGAAGCAGGTGCGCACGCCCCTCATCGAAATCGCGAAGCGCCGCGGCGCGCGCGTGAAGGTGGTCGAAATTCCGCCAGGGCCCCCGGTCCTCGACACGCTGGTCGCGGAGATCTACGGCCCCACCACCGAGGCCCGCGAGTCTCTGGCCAAAGAAGTCCGCGCCATCTTCGAGTCAACGCCCGGCGTGGTGGACATCGAAGACACCCTCGAAGCCTCGCGTCCGCGCGTGGACATCGCGATCGATCGTGAGAAGGCCGGACTCCTCGGCATCCCTTCGATGGACGCGGTCGAAGCCCTCGCCGGACCCGGCGAAGGCCGCGAAGTAGCGCGGCTCGATGCTCCCACCTCGCGCGAGCCCGTCCCGGTGCGCATTCGCCTCTCCGCCACCGACCGCGCGAATCTCACGAAGCGCCTCTCCCTGCGCGTCGATGGCCCCGGCGGCTCGGTAGCTCTCGACGAACTCACGCGCGTGGTGCGCCGAGACGAGGATCAGCCGGTCGTGCACAAGGACCTGCGACCGGTGGCCTATGTCTTCGCTGACCTTGCCGGTGAGCAGGAAAGCCCGGTCTACGCGCTCGCCGCACTCAACAAGAAGCTCGACCAGCTCAAGCGGCCCGACGGTTCGGCGGTGGAGCGTTTCGCCGTGGAAGCGCCCGAGACCAGCGACCGCACCGCCATCAAGTGGGATGGCGAATGGCAGATCACCTACGAAGTGTTCCGGGACCTCGGCATCGCCTTCGCGGTGGTCCTCGTTCTCATCGCGATTCTGGTGATCGGCTGGTTCCAGTCCTTCGCGGTGCCCCTCGCCATCCTCCTCCCCATACCGCTCTCGCTCATCGGCATCCTGCCCGGGCACTGGGGCTTCGGCGCCTTCTTCACCGCGACCTCGATGATCGGCTTCATCGCAGGGGCCGGCATCATCGTCCGGAACTCGATCATCCTCGTCGACTTCATCGAACTGAAGCTGCGGATGGGCATGGCGCTCGAAGAGGCGGTGGTCGAGGCCGGCGTGGTCCGTTTCCGGCCGATGCTGCTGACCGCGGCCGCCGTGGTCGCGGGTTCATTCGTCATCCTCTTCGACCCGATCTTCCAGGGCCTTGCGATCAGCCTGATGATGGGCGAAATCGCGGCGACCCTCCTCTCCCGCATGGCCGTCCCCGTCGTCTACTACCTGATCGCCCGCCGCGGACGTGCCGCCGAACTGAACCGCGAAGGGCTCGCCCCCGAACTCCAGGCCGCACACTGAACTTTTCACGCAACAAGGAACAACACCAATGACCATCGAACGCGCTCTCCGGGCCATGGCCGGCTTCTTCGTGATGCTCTCGGTCGCTCTCGGCTACTGGATCCACCCGGGCTTCTTCGCCTTCACCGCCTTCGTCGGCCTGAACCTCTTCCAGTCGGCGTTCACCAACTGGTGTCCCGCCATGGCCATCTTCAAGAAGATGGGACTGCGGGGCTGCGTACCCCAAGGGTAGGCTGCGCGCTGCCCCAAGGCAGGCTGGCGCGCTACCCCAAGGGTAGGCTGTCGCCTCTAATGCCCCTCCTTCCCTCGCAACGCCACCTCTTCGACATCCCGCGCGACATCGCTTACTTCAACTGCGCGTACTACTCGCCGCAGTTGAATGAATCGCGGGAGCGGCTGCTTGCGGGGGTCCGCGCGAAGAGTTCGCCCTGGCAGCGTCTGCCTCCGAGCTTCTTCGACGATGCCGAAACCCTGCGCGGCCTCTGGTCCCGCCTGTTCGGCGGGGACGCGGACGGGTATGCGGTCGTGCCCGCGGCGAGTTATGCGCTCAACACCGCGGCTCGCGCGGTCGAACCCACCCTCAAACCCGGCGACGAGATACTGATGATCGCCGAGGACTTCCCGAGCAACGTCTTCTCCTGGCGACGCACCGCCCACGAGACCGGCGCCGCCATCGTCACGGTGCCAAGACCGATAGACGGCGATTGGACGGCCGCGATCCTCTCCCAAATCGGCAGGCGCACCAGGGTCGTGGCGGTTCCGACGTGTCATTGGACGAACGGAGCCCGCATCGACCCCGAAGCCATCGGCGTGGCCTGCCGGTCGATGGGCAGCATCCTGGTGATCGACGCTACCCAGACCCTGAGCGCCATGCCTTTCTCGATGGAGCGCGTTCAGCCCCATTTCCTCGCCGCCGCATCGTACAAATGGCAGCTCGGGCCGTATGGAGTCGGCCTGCTCTACGTTTCCAAAGCCTGGCGCGGATCGCGGCCGCTCGAGGAGAGCTGGCTCGCCCGCGACAACGCGGAAGACTTCAGCTCGCTCGCCAAGTACTCGGACAACTACATGCCCGGCGCGCGCCGGTTCGACGTCGGGGAAAAGGGCTGCCTGACCACGCTGCCGGGAGCAATCGCGGCGCTCGAGCAGATCGAGTCGTGGGGCATCGAGAACATCGCGGCCACCCTCGAAGCAATCAACGGCCGGATCTCCGCGCACCTCGCCAAGCTTGGCTTCACTCTGCCCGCCGAGTCATCTCGTTGCCCGCACATGTTCGGCGCCCGGCTGCCGCCCGGGTTCAGCGGTGACCTAGTCGCGGAGCTGAAGAAACGGAAGATCTATATCAGCCAGCGAGAGAGCGCTCTTCGCTTCGCGCCTCACCTGTGGGTGGACGATCACGATATCGGGAGGCTCCTTGAGGCGCTTGACGAACTGATCCGATAGCGCCTCAGCTCTCGAGGGAGGCCCTGAGGAACCAGCTGTTCTTCTCGAATTCGGTGATGACGCCGGTGATGAGATCCACAGTGTCGACATCCCCGGACTTCTCACCGAGGGAACGGCTTTCACGCAGGCCGGAAAGAAATATGTCGAACCGCTCGGCGAGCAGGCGCACGTGATCCATGCCGCGCGAAGTGTCGCCCGGGTACTCCGGCAGCTTCGAGTGAGCAGCAACATGACGCGCCGTGCCGTGGGCGACGCCGCCGAGGGTGACCGCCCGCTCGGCCACCGCGTCATTGAAGATGGCGAGCGATACCGCGAAGGTCTCGAAAAGGGTGTGAAGCGAGTGGAACTGAGGACCCTTCACGTTCCAATGGGCCACCTTCACCTGAGTCCACAGGTCAAGACCGTCGGCGAGACGTTCGTTGAGCGCCTCAACCAGACGGACACGGGCGTTCTCTTCGATCGGACTTGGGCTCTTGTAAAAAAATTTTTAGGCAGAGAACTAAAAAGTTTCTTGAATAACATTTTTCATCTCCTTCTTACCGAATTTAGCTGGAAACGCCAGCTCATCCCATTCCCCAACACCTAATAGAGACACCTTGATTCTGCGTTTTTCCGAAAGAAGTTCCATGAGCCAATTCTCCCGATCGGTA
>JANNJB010000205.1:0-2140 GCA_031405615.1 Vicinamibacteria bacterium
ATCGTGTGCCTCCTTGCTCGGCTCGTTGAGCGCGAACCTCGATGACGGACTGTTGCGACTCGCGCTCAACGCCCCGGCCGCCTGCGACCCACCGCAGCGCCGGCCACGCTCCATCCTCAGGGTCAACCGTCCAAGAAGAGCTTCCACTCCGTGACCGTGAACGCCGTGTATCGCCGCTCCCCATCCTGCGCACGACGGCTCTTACGGTCACGCTCACGCGCACGTAGCCTTAGGGCTCTACATCCTGGGCGCCTACCGTCTGAGCGCGTCTGCCTGCTCCGGGGTCAGCAGCCGCCGGTCGCAGCTTCCGAGGCCGTGGCGACACGCTTCGAAGTTCCTGGCGATGCGCGCGGTGTTCACCGACTCCATCTGGTCGGGGGTAAGCAGCGTGGTGCTGCAGCCCGAATAGCCGTTCCAGCACGCGGCGAAGTTCTGTGCGCGCCGCTCCGTCTCCACGGCTTCGAGCTGGTCGCTCGTGAGGAGGCCTGCGCGGCACGAGGAGAAACCGCTGCGGCAGGCCGCGTAGTTGCGGGCGAGGCTCGCGGTGCGGACGGATTCGGCCTGATCGGCGTTCAGGAGGGACTCGTTACAGCGTGACGAGCCGTTCCAGCAGGCCGCAAAGTTGCGGGCGCGTTGTTCGTTCTCCACCGCGTCGAGCTGATCCTGGGTCAGGATCCCGCGGTCGCAGGTCACGAAGCCGCTGCGGCAGTTGGCGTAGTTACGCGCGAGGCGTTCGGTCTGAACGGCCTCCGCCTGGTCGGCGTTCAGTCGGGCGCGGTCGCAAGTGGGCAGCCCGTCGCGGCAGTCGGCGTAGTTCTGGGCGCGCTGTTCGTTCTCGACCGCTTCGGTCTGATCCTGGGTGAGCACGGATCGGTCGCACCGAGCTGAACCCGCGCGGCAGGCCGCGTAGTTCCTGGCGAGACGCGCGGTTTCGGCGGCCTCCTTCTGATCCGGGGTGAGAAGATCGCGACGGCAACTTGAGTAACCATTCCAGCAGGCGGAATAGTTCTGCGCGCGCAGTTCGTTCTCCACGGCTTCGATCTGGTCGGCATCGAGAAGGCTTCGGTCGCACGAGGCGTAGCCGTAGCGGCAATCCTTGAAGTTGCGCGCGAGGCGCGCGGTCTGGACGGCCTCGGTCTGGTCCCCGTCCAGGAGGCCGGGCTTGCACGTCGAGTAGCCATTTCGACAAGCCGAGTAGTTGCGCGCCCGCGCCGCCTGCTCGACGATCTCGAGTTGTTCTTTCGTCAGGTCGCCGGGCTTGCAGGAGGCGTAGCCTACGCGGCAGGCGAAGAAGTTTCGCTCGCCCTGGTCCTGGGCGAGGGCGGGCGATGCGTCGCCGAGGGTGACGAGCAGGAGGAAGGGAAAGAGAAAGAGTTGTCGCCTCATGCCGAGAAAGTACGTCCGACGCTTCGAATGAGTCAAGGGCTCACTGCCGGTCAGCGCGACTTCACGCGAACGCCTCGCGCGCCAGGATCTTGGTCTCGACCAGATCCGCGGTGCTGAGGCCGAGACTCTCCGCGATTTTTCGCACGAAGTATTCCTCGTGCCCCGCGAGGTCGGCATCGGCGAACGCCAGTTGCCACAGACTCGTGACCACGCTCTTGAGCTGAACCGGCGTACAGCGCTCCTTGAGGGCCTTCAAGAGCTGGGGCAGGGGAGTCTTCACGTGTTTTTCCGCGAGGCGGATCAGGGTCACCGCGTCCTGACCATCGATGCGCAGGGAGGTCGCGACCGCATGGATCAAGGCCTGGTGTTCGTCGTGCAAGGACTCCCGGTCGGCGGCGATCATCTGCAGAAACAGGATCGCGGTGGCGAGTTGAAGGCGGCGTCCCGAGACCGCGTCGCCTTCGTCCGGCAGCGGCTGCGCCGTCGATTCGCGGGTTTCGAAAAACTCGCGGATCGCGCTCAGCAAGGCGCTTTCGATTTCGGAGTAGTGGGGATCTGGTGGCATGCGTGGGAAATCGCACGGTACGCGAGGTCCACGAGCCTCGTCAAGGAAGCGTATCGCGCCGTCCAAAATGTAACCCTGAGGGGTATCGTCGAGACATTTGACTCGGTAACCCTCGTGGAGGGTTGCGAGCGTGGGAAAAGAGCCGAGACGGCAGTACCTGGCGTCGGTCCACAAGCGGTACCGGGGTTC
>JANNJB010000206.1:0-5418 GCA_031405615.1 Vicinamibacteria bacterium
TCGAAGCCTGGAGCAGGCATCGCTGCCGGTGATCCTGGTGTTCCGCTCGACGCCGATTGCCGCGGTCGCGCCGATCATGATGCTGATCTTCGGGCTAGAGGGGGCCTTCCTGGCGGAAGGCCTCGGAAAGCGCCACGCCCGACTTCACCCGGTCACGCACCGCGCCCAGGGAACGTTTGAAGAGGGGCTCGCGTTGCCTCTCGACCATGAGGTCCATCGCCTGGGCCAGAGGCAGGCCGGCCTTCAGGAGCGCCGCCAGTTCCTGACCGAAGAGCTGGAGGTTCTCCGCCTTGACCCGCGGAGACGAAAAGGAGAAACCAGCGGTGGCCTTCTTGTGGGAGAACAGGTAGAGACCCTGTCGCGCGAGATCAGCCTTGAGAGCGTCGTCGTTGGGAGCGTCGAACCGGCGCTCGACAATCTCGCCCGCGGGCGTGCCGACCTTGCAGATGTACTCCATAAGTTATTGGAAAGGTTGAGTGTAGCAGCCGAGGTCAGATGCCCGAGAGGGGCACAAACCCCATCAGGACCAATACGCCGCTCCATGTCGCAGCCAGAAGGAGGACGAGTGCTATCGGGAACCTGACCGCCGGCGAGCCGAGGGCACGAAGACCGGGCAGATCGACGATGGCGCTCAGTGTCTGTCGCGGAAACGACGGCCCTTCGTCGGAATCGAAGGCCGCGGCGGCGAGGATCGCGAGAATCGGGACGAGAGCGAGGAGGTAGCGGACTTCCACCGGTGATACGAGGGCCGCGATCGCGAGAAGGGCGCCTGAGGCCAGCAGGCTCTTCGCAAGGGGCACAGTCAGCCGGGGGCTCGCGACGAGGATCGAGAGACCGAGGGCGACCAACAGCGGCCAGCCGAGACTCGCGACGACCTGATTCGGGAGACGCCAGGGATCGAAGACGCCGGCACTGCCCCCTCTCTCGGCCAGGAGCCTCGAGGCCTGCGAAGCAATGAGGGGAACGAAAGTCGCGAAGTAGGCCCCCGCGATCGCCACGCCCGCGAGGAGCGGCCGGAAGGCGGGGCTTTGTCGGTCGGAGGAGAAGAGAAAACTCACCACAAGCAGGGTCACGAGGACGATGAACGACGACAGATGCGCGGTCGCGGAAACCGCCACGAGCAGGGTGAGAACGAGTGTCTTGAGACGACCCCTCGGCATCCCGCCCGCAGCCACGATGAATAAGACGAAGGTGGCCTGCGCAAAGACGTTCGACAAATTTCCATAGCCCATGGTCCGGAGATTTACCGGCGCGAAGGTCCACAGAAGGACCGCGGCAGCGGCAAGGCCTGCGGAAGTGCGCCCGAGGAGGAGAGCAAGGGCCACGATGGAAAGTGCGGAGAAGGCCGCGGAGCCATGGCGGACTGCCGGCACGTTCGATTCGGCCGGCGACGACAGCGGCGAAAGAAGGCCGTAGAAGCTGAAACCGTAGGGAATCTCGAAAGGCGGTTTGTGGTCGGTTCGTGTGGTGGGGAACCGGTTTCCGCCCGCTACCTCCTTGAGCTTGTTGCCATGCAGTTGCGCGTCTCCCTGGATCACGAGCGGAGAGGGCGGGAGGATGCCGTGAACGACGGTCGCGGTGAGCAGGCAAGCCTGGAGAGCGCTGCGGGAGGGGGCGCTCCCCATCGCCCGCTTCGCCGCGAGGGTGGCGATCACCGTGCTTGCGGCGACAAGGGCGGCAGACTCGAGAAGCCAGCTGGATCGCCACAGTCCCGCGGGCAGCACCATGAGGAGAAGGGCCGCGGGCGGGAGGACGATCGACCAGGAACTCAAGCCCGATAGGCCGGCGCAGACGAAGGCCACCAGGAGGACACCTCCAATGGCGAGCCACAGACGCGCCGGAACCGCGGCGAAACCGCGTTTCCGGGAGGGCCCGGGGGAGACCGACAGGGAGACGAACTGGGTTCCGAGCATCCGACCGGAGGCCTGGAAGCCCTCGGTCTCGATGCCGAGGTAGAGGGAGCGGCCCGAGACCTGAATCGTGGAAGCAAAGCGACGCTCGCCGGGCCGCAGCGACCCGATCCTCGCGCCGTTCGCGACGACACTCACCTCGGTGCGGTGGTCCTTGATTTCGAGGTCGATGTTGAGGGCCCCGGGGCCGACGGAATCGAACCTGAACGTGGCTCGTGGTCTCGTCCACCGCAAGGCGCCTCCGCCCACGAGATTCTCGCGGGGCTCCATTCCGGACACCGCGAAGGCATCGTCGGTTCCGGTGGCGAGGGCCGCGTGCGAACCCGGATTGTCCGCAATCACCGAGGGCAGGGCGAGAATCGCCCCGATACCTGCGAAAATCGCGACCGCGGCCGCCCTGCGCCAACTGCTCATCCTCATCGAGGACGAGAGTCTATGCGGCGAGGGCTCGCCCGGGCCTGTGCGGCGCCCGATGTGACTTACCGATAAACTTCCGTCGAAAGAGACCCCACCTCATGACCAATCTGCAAGCCATCGAACAGGCGCTCGGCAAGGACGCGAAGAGCCTCCTCGAGCACAAGTGCACCACCATCTCGAAGGATCGGCTTCATCTGCCGGATCCCAACTGGGTCTCCCACAACCATGGGTCGTCGGATCGCCCCATTCCGGTCCTGCGGTCGTTGCAGCAGATGTTCGACACCGGTCGGCTCCGGGGCACGGGTTACCTCTCGATCCTTCCCGTCGATCAGGGCATCGAGCACTCGGCGGGCGCGTCCTTCGCCAAGAACCCGGATTACTTCGATCCCGAGAACATCGTCGAACTCGCGGTCGAAGGCGGCTGCAACGCCGTGGCCTCGACCCTCGGCGTGCTCGGCGCGTGCGCGCGCAAATACGCGCACAAGATCCCGTTCATCGTGAAGGTGAATCACAATGAGTTCCTCACCTATCCGAACAAGTTCGACCAGATCATGTTCGGATCGGTCAAGCAGGCGAAGGACATGGGCGCTGCCGCGGTGGGCGCCACCATCTACTTCGGCTCCGACGCCTCGGCGCGTCAGATCGTCGAAGTGAGCCAGGCCTTCCACGCCGCTCACGACATGGGCCTCGCCACGATTCTGTGGTGCTACCTCCGGAACCCCGCCTTCAAGAAGGACAAGGACTACCACCTTTCCGCCGACCTCTCCGGCCAGGCGAACCATCTCGGGGTCACGATCGAGGCCGACATCATCAAGCAGAAGCTGCCCGAGAACAACGGCGGCTATGACGTCTTGAACTCGAAGGAGAACCCGTACGGCAAGACCGACAAACGGGTCTACACCGAGCTCACGTCCGACCATCCGATCGACCTCACCCGCTACCAGCTCGCGAACTGCTACATGGGCCGCGCCGGTCTCATCAACTCTGGCGGTGCTTCGGGCGAGAACGATTTCGCCGAAGCGGTGCGCACCGCCGTGATCAACAAACGCGCGGGAGGCATGGGTCTAATCTCGGGCCGCAAGGCGTTCCAGCGCCCGATGGCCGACGGCATCAAGCTCCTCAACGCGATTCAGGACGTCTACCTGTGTGACGAGGTCACCATCGCCTGATGGTCCGAGACCCTGCACCCGCGGAACGACCCGGGGAACCGACCGCGACAGTGACGCCTTCTTCGATCGGCGCCCTGTGAACCAGCCTCACGAAGGGAAACGTCTCTTCAGCTACGCCGAGGCGGTGGCCCTGCTCCCGCTGGTTCAGCAGGTGACGGACGAGGCCCACGGGCGGGTCGAGCGTCTTCTGGCCACGGCCGTCGACAGCACCCATACCCGGGAGCAGGCCCAATCGATCGTCAACGCCTGGGCCGCCGAAATGGGCCAGCTGGGCCTCGACATCAAGGGCCTATGGCTCGTCGACTTCGACAACGGCAGCGGGTATTACTGCTGGAAGCACCCCGAGGCCTCGCTCGACTACTACCACACGTACGAAGAGGGGTTCGGGGGGCGGGTCAGGATTCAGTAGGGGCAAACTCCCCCGCGGGGGCCACAGTGTCGCACCCCAGCGACACTGTGGATTCCGGTGGTTACGGCTGCTCCAACGCTTCGATGTTCAGAAGGAAGCGGAAGGGATAAAACGGGCCGGCGGGGAGGTTGGTCGGAGAATTGAACGCCAGCATGAAGGTAACGTTGATGCTGGCTCCGGGCAAAAGGGGCGACGCAAGACTAACCGCTCCGATCGTTCCCGAGGTGTTGAGTCCTCCCCCTTCACTGCCCATTGTCGGGACTCCTTCAACTTGGACGTATTCCAGCGTGACTCCTGGGGACATGTTGCCTGTGACGGGAACATTGGTTTCCTGCAGGATCACAAAATCGCTGTAGGGAGTGATGAACCTGACATCAGACTGATTGGGTGTAAAGAGCGCAGGGGCGTTCAGGGTTGTGATCTCGGCGACTCGGAATCGCAGCTTCGTGATCGAGGGCCCACCCGGCGCCGCCGGGTTCGTCAGCGTCCGCCGAATCAACATCGAGCCTCCGCCATAGGGCCTTCCAGATGGACAGAGTGGGAAGTTGCACAAGGTGGCATTGAACGCGCGGTTCGGAGGCGCGCTAACCGCTACCAGAGGATCAACCGGGGTGAAGATAACAGATCCGTTGCGTTGCACCGCACTCGCCAGATTCCTCGGGCCGGGCGACCCCAGGATCGCCAGCGGACCGCCAGGAGTAAACTCTCCCAAGGGCGCGGGGCCTGGAGGCGTAGGCAACACCGCAACAAAGAAGAAGTCTGTCAAGTTGTTGTTGTAGTCGATTGGGATGCCATTTGAGGGGTTCCGCGGGTGACTGTACTGACCGGGTGTGGTGTAGGAGACCGGGAGTGGCGTGCCCTCGAAATAGGGCGCAGGGGCGAGCGCACCAAAGCCGACGGCATCCATCACGGTTGTCAGCGTCCCGTCGGCAAACAGCGCGATGCCAGGGGTCGCGGTCTCGTCGATACCGGTCGACCAAGTAGCGTCCGGGGCCGCAGCGCCCGTTCCGCCGTAGTTCGACAGGCCATAGCCCGTTGCGTGTGCCCCCAGGAACGTGCCGCCGACCGGAATCAATGTCCCGTTGGGAATGGTGAAGAGCGCCGTATTGTTGGACTTCCGCATCACAAACCCAAGGTTGGGAAATGCCGTCGCTACGAGGATCGGACTCGCCGTCGTGTTGGCAACTTCGATGAACTCATCGTCTGCGGTCGGTCCTCGCAGGCGGAATTCCGAAATCACAAGACCCGTAGTGACTCCCGGGTCGTCGTTGATGATAGTGCCAACGCCCACGCCATCGGTGGTGCAGGGGCCGCAGGATGCAGTCACAATCGCGTTGGCGACGGGGGTGAGCGTCACGGTGTACGTTTCCGGACCCTCGGCGATCGCATCACCGTTGACTTGGACGTTGAAGGTGTTCGTGGTGCTGCCGGGGTTGATGGTCCGCAGAACCGCGGTCTGGGCGGTGTAGTCGGCGGGGGCTGTTGCTCCCACCGGTCCAAGCGGACCATCGGC
>JANNJB010000207.1:0-2533 GCA_031405615.1 Vicinamibacteria bacterium
GGCTCATCTTGCCCACTCGCTGCTCGACCACCTGCCCGCCCTTGAGCAGGATGAGGGTCGGCATGGCGGTCACGTTGTAGTTAAAAGGAACGTGCTCGTTCTCTTCCACGTTGACCTTGCCCACTATAAGGCGGCCCTGGAACTGGGTGGCGACGCTTTCGAGGTCGGGAACCATCGCGATGCAGGGCTGACACCACTCCGCCCAGAAATCAAGGAGAACCGGAACCTTGGACTGCAGGACCTCGGCTTCGAAGTTCTGGTCGGTGAAGGTGGCGATGACGTCGGACATGGGGGTTTGGCGAACCTTGGTGCAGTAGGGGGGGCGGTGGTGTGAGGCGGATGTGTTCAGGCGGTGATCTGAGCGTGCGAGTATACGACCTCGTACCTTTCCGCCGAGAGGTTCCAGGAGAAGTCGCGGCGCATCGCGTTCTGCATCAGCACCGTCCAGGGCCCCGGTTTCGAGTAAGCGGCCAGAGCCTGATCGACCGCCCACATGAGCCCGGTCGCGTCCGCATGCTCGAAGACAAAGCCCGTTCCTGTCTTCTTCTTGAGGTCGAACGGCTCCACCGTGTCGGCGAGCCCGCCCGTGGACCTCACGATCGGGATCGTGCCATAACGCATGGAGTACATCTGGGTGAGACCGCAGGGCTCGAAGCGCGACGGCATCAAAATGATGTCGGCGCCCGCCTCGATCCGATGGGCCAGGCCCGCGTCGTACTTGAAGCGGACGCCGAACCTGAGCGGGTCGCGCCTCACGAACTCGCGCAGGCCAGCCTCGACATCGGGCTCACCCGATCCAAGAACCACCATGCGCAAACCGCGAGAGAGCAACGGTTCCATGGCCGCGTTGACCAGGTCGAAGCCCTTCTGGTGAACAAGACGCGAGACGATGCCGATGAGCGGCAGGTCGGGCTCCCGCGAAAGGCCGAACTCGGCGAGAAGAGCGTGCTTGCAGGCGGCCTTCCCCGCCTGCTCGATCTCGTCGTAGGGAGCGGCGATATGAGGATCGTGGCGCGGATCCCACTCCTCGTAGTCCACGCCGTTCAGGATCCCGACCAGATCCTCGGCCCGGGATCGAACCACCGCTTGAAGCCCCTGACCGAACTCGGCGGTCTGAATCTCGCGCGCATAGGTGGGCGAGACCGTGGTCACCACCTCGGAGAAGAGAATGCCGCCCTTCATGTAACTGATGCTGCCGCCCCATTCGAGCGCGTCCTCGGCGGCGAGCGAATCGGGCAGGCCGAGAGGGCCAAGTGTCGCGGCGGAGAACTGTCCCTGATACGCGAGGTTGTGGATGGTGAAGACGCTTGGAACGCGGTGCAGCGTCGGGTCATCCATGTAGAACGATTTGAGGTACACGGGAAGCAGCCCGGTCTGCCAGTCGTGGGCGTGAACAACATCGGGCCGGTACCCGCGGCTCCGGCAGAACTCGAGGACCGCGCGGCAGAAGAAGGCGAAACGGAACTCGTTGTCGCCGAAGTCGCCGTTTGAGTCTCCGTAGATTCCCTGACGATCGAAGAAGGGAGGGTGCTCCACGAAGATAACGCGAAGGTTGGGCGAGAGTTCCTTCTCGTAGAAACCGGCGCTTCGATGCACGTTGTCGACGGGCACATGAACCGAACCGATGAACCTTCCCGGAGGAAAGGCGATCGAGCCGTAGCGCGGCAGGAAGCAGAGAACCTCGTGACCGCGAGCGGCCAGGGCCTTGGGCAGAGCTGCCGAGACGTCCGCGAGACCGCCTGTCTTGGCGTAGGGCGCCATCTCCGACGAGGCGTACACGATCCGCACCAATGAAGCGTAGCAGAGACGTCAAATTTTGAGCCGGATACGCGCTCTGCTACCGTCTCGACGCACTTCATGCTGAAGCGGTCCCTGGCCCTCGCGCCTGCCGTGGTGGTCCTCGTTCTCGGCCTCGGGGTCGGCCCCAGATACGACCGCTTCGTCCTGCCCGCCTTCGACGGCCACGTCTATGCGGCCATGGCCGAGCAACCGCGGTTCTTCACCGTCGCCCCCTGGGGGTATCGCATCCTTGAACCCTGGCTGGTGTTTCTCATTCCCGCCCCGTCGGCCGCCGTGGGCTTCTTCTGGCTGAACCTGATCCTGCTCGCGGGCGCCATCTTCACCACAGGCTTCTGGCTTCGCCGGCTCGGTTTCTCGGACGCGGCCGCCTCGCTCGCCTCCTTCGCCTTCGCGGTCTCACCGCCGGTCGTGCTTCTGCTGAAGTATCAGGTTCTCGTCGACCCGCTGGCCGTGCTGTTCCTGGTCCTCATCTACGCCGAACTCGAGCGCCGCGACCTTCCCTCCCTGATGGCGCTCTTCGCCGTCGCCGCCCTGACCAAGGAAACCGGCCTGATGGCTTTAGCACTCCTGCCCCTTCATCTGGCGACTCGGGGCCGAATCCTCCGGGGCCTGATGGACTCTGTGGTGGTGGCGGCCCCGGCCCTGGCGCTTTCGATTCTGATCCGGGTGTCCTGGGGCAGCCCGGTGCCGCCTCCCTCCTCCTTCTCCATCCTCGACCTGACCATCGGACGCA
>JANNJB010000208.1:0-2778 GCA_031405615.1 Vicinamibacteria bacterium
GTTCGAGGCCTATGGCGTCACCTGCGGCGTCACTCCCGCCCCGGCCGCAAGGTCGGACATGCGACTTTCAACGGACCCGCGGAGGAGGTGGCAAAGGCCCTCAGCCGCGTCGGCGCAGCGCTCGGTCGCGCCGATCAGGTCGCCCCGGTCTTGAAGGCGATGGGGATTTCGGCTTAGACCCCCGTGCCCCTCCGCAGCCGCTTGAGAACGCCAGGGAACATTGGACTGACGGCGAAGCACGAGACGACTGCCTGACATCTCGATGAAACCTGTCCCGCCCACAAGAACGTGGGGCCTTCTTCCAGATTGCGCAGGGATTGCTCTGTGGGCCGTTAGCCTGGTGCACTTTGTCGACCGCATGGACAGCCCCATCAATACCTTCGACGAGGGATTCCTGCTCACCAACGCCAATCTCCTGCTTATGGGCGAGGTGATTCACCGGGATTTTTACAGCTGCTATCCACCTGGCATCTTCCTGCTCCTCGCCGGCCTGTGGAAGGTCACGGGCGTGTCGGTGCTTGCCGGACGCTTCCTGGGCCTCTTCATTCACGTGGCGATAGCGGCGCTTGTCGGCAGACTCGCCGGACGACTGGTCTCTCGAACATTCCTGTTCTGGCCTGCGGGACTGTGTGGTTTGTGGATGGTCGCCCTTGCCCCGTCGCCGTTTCCATACCTCGCGGCCGTGGCGTGCGCTCTCTTGAGCATTGAGTTGGTCATGTGGGCGTTGAGCCATCCACGGAGTTCGGCCTGGCTTGTCCCGGGGTTCGCCCTTGGCTGCGTCGCGGCGCTGCGACATGACCTGTTCGTCTATATCGTTGCCGCGCTCGTTCCGGCCGCGGTAGGCGTGACGTGGCGCCGGCAACTCCCTTTGTCGGCGGAGATGCGCCCACGATTGGCGTGGGCTTGCGCGGGCCTGCTCGCATCTTTGCTGCCGATCTGGCTGCCGGCTTTCTGGCAGGCGGGGTTCACCTGGTCGTGCACGACCTCTTCCTCGACCAGGTGCGATACGTGATGCCGGGGCGAACGCTTCCGCTGCCTGCGATGTGGGAGTCGGTGCGCTTGCCGCATCTGCCCTTCCCCTTGCCTGCGTGGTGGGCTTCGCCGTTTCCAGCGGCGGTGGCTCTGGGGCCGAGCGGACCCTTTTTGGGCGGTGTGCTCATGTTCCGCTCACGGCGACTTCAGATCCAGCACCGGCTGCTTCTCGCGCTCGTGACTGCTTTGAGCCTGGCCGTCCTTCCTCAAATGCTCGGAAGAACCGACATCTGGCATGCCCTCTACATTGTCGGTCCCGCGCTTGTGCTGGCAGGAGCCCTCGCGCAGGCGCCCGCGATACCCCAAGGATGGGGCTTTCTGGTCTCGGCATGTTTGCTGCTGCTTCCGGTGCGGGGCGTTCTCATGCCTCAATACGAGCGGGCGGAGACCGAGACCTCTGACCCAAGGCTTCGGGGCATCGCCCGACTGGAGGCCGATGAGGCAGATCTTGTGGCCTTCTTGAATGCGACTCTGCCGGCGAGGCAGCCAATTTACGTGGGCCTGACCGACCATCGCCGGGTCTTCGTTAGTGAGACTGGCATCTACTTTCTGACGAATCGGCCAGGCGCCACGCGCATCATGCAGCTTGAGCCCAAAATGGCGGACCGGGAAGACGTTCAGCGGAAGATGGCGCAGGAGATCGGAAGGCGTGCGGGAGCGCTGGTGTTGTCATCCCGGTTCATAAATGTGGCCGAGAGAAGGAGGGCTCCGCCAGGCTCCGGGTACCTGGATGCCTACATTCGTGAGCACTTCACTCTGGCTCGAAGCTTTGGACCCTATCAAGTGTGGCTACCCCGACCTTAGGTCCACGCGGCCGTGGTCGAAGGACTTTTCGACGGGCTGCTAGGATCAATTCATGACGAACGAGCGAAGGCTCTGGGAGGGCCTGGGGTCCCTCTCCGCCCTTCTCTCTCTGGCGGGATACTTCGACCCGCGACTCTCCCTGGCGTTTGCCCCGGGTCTGGTCCTCGGCCTGGTCTCCCTTCTTCTCCTTCGGGAGACGCACCTCGGCGGACTGCTCGGAGTCGTGTGGGCCCTTGGGGGGTATGTCGGCTATCAATTCGGGGCGGACGGGCCAGGGCATCTCATGTATCTGGTGTCTCTCGTTCTCGACGGAGACCTTGACTTCGCCGACGAATGGCGCGGCTGGGGGTTCTCTCCAGGCCCCCCTACGCCCACGGGCCTGTCCCGAAACGGGCATTCGATTGGCGCCGCCCTGCTCTGGCTGCCCTCGTTCCTGGCCGCCCATTTCTATGCGGGTGTGACCGCTTCGTTCGGCGGTCCGTATGCGCCGAATGGGATCAGTGAGCCTTACCTGGGCGGCGCGGCCGCGACGACGCTGGCTTTCGCCACCTGGTGCGCGCGCTCCTTTGGCCGTTGGCTCGACGCCTTCTCCGGCCACAACCTGGGCTCGATCGCGGTGCTCCTGGTGGCGTTGACGTCGCCGCTTGGGTACTACGCGTCGATCCGGCCCCACATGGACCACGCTCTCGTCTTTGGCGCCACGGCGATGTTTCTCATCGCTCTTGACCGGTTGCGTGAAGCCCCGTCGAGCGGTAACGCGGCGCGCGTCGGCCTTTGGCTCGGCCTCGCGGCCCTGTGTCGCCCGCAGACCGCGCCGCTCGCCGCCTTGGTCGCCCTCATCTCATTGACGAGCCGGGATGCGCCGCTCGACCGATTGCGACGTCTGGCGATCGCGGCCGCGGTTTCGGTCGCCGTGTTTGTTCCTCAGATGGTCGTCTGGAA
>JANNJB010000209.1:0-5669 GCA_031405615.1 Vicinamibacteria bacterium
GGGGAAGGACACCCTCCTCAACACACTCAATCAGTTCTGGAAGAAGTTCGAGAAGGACCTCAAGCTCGCGTCCAAGAAGATGCGGTCGGTCAAGGGTGTGGAAGAGAAGACCGACGAGATCTGTGACAAGTGCGGGTCCGGGATGGTCATGAAGTGGGGCCGCTACGGCCGGTTCCTCGCCTGTTCGAACTATCCCGACTGCAAGACCACGAGGCAACTCGCGGGCGCGGCCGAGGGCGCCCCTGAGGCTTCCGAAGAAGCGTTGTCCCAGCCCTGCACGGAGCACGGCGAGATGCTGGTGCCCCGCAAGGGCCGCTTTGGTTTCTTCCTCGCCTGCCCGAAGTATCCCGACTGCAAGGTGACGAAGAAACTCGTGCGCGGCGCCGAGGGCCGTCTCGAACTCGAGAAGCTGAAGCCCATCGAGAACGAGTTCTGCCCTGACTGCAAGAAGCCTCTCGCCTGGCGCAAAGGCCGTTTCGGAAACTTCATCGCCTGTTCCGACTATCCGACCTGCAAGTACATCAAGAAGAAAGAGGCGAAAGACATCGGCCTGCTCTGTCCCCAGTGTCACGAGGGCCAGATCGTCGAACGCAAGGGCCGTTTCGGCAAGCCCTTCTACGGTTGCCGCAAGTATCCGACCTGCAAGTTCACTGCCTATCACCGGCCCATCGCCGAGCCCTGTCCCAAGTGCGCGAAACCGTATCTCCTCCAGAAGGACACCAAGAAGGAGGGCTGGCTCATCGCCTGCTCCGACGAAGAGTGCGGTTACCAGCGGCCGCTCGAAGGCGGCACGCCCCAGTGGGCCATCGAGAACGCCGCGGCGGCGGCGATCGCTCTCGCCGCCAAAGAAGCGAAGGAAGCGGCGGCGGCTTTACTCGCGGAATCGAATTGACGCCACGGGTTTCCGTCATCGGCGGAGGTCTCGCCGGCAGCGAGGCCACGTGGCAGCTCGCGAAGCGCGGGATCGGCGTCGATCTCTTCGAAATGCGGCCGGTGCTGAAAACTCCGGTGCATCAGACGTCCGACTTCGCCGAGCTCGTCTGTTCGAACTCGCTGCGCGGAAACGATCTCGATCAGGCCGCCGGCATCCTCAAAGAGGAGATGCGGCGCCTCGACTCTTTGATCATCAGGGTGGCGGACGAGGTGCGCGTTCCCGCGGGCAGCGCGCTGGCCGTCGATCGAGGCCTCTTCTCACAGCGGATCACGGAGGAAATCAACAAACTCCCGGGTGTTGTGGTCCATCGTGAGGAACGAAGCGCCCTTCCCACCGAACCGATCGCGATTGTCGCCACCGGGCCGCTCACCTCCGACGCGCTAGCTGCCGATATCGCGCGCTTCGTGGGCGAGACCCACCTCCACTTCTACGATGCGGTGAGCCCGGTGATCGAAGCCGACAGCATCGACATGACGAAGGTGTTCCGGGCCTCGCGCTATCAGAAGGGCACCGACGACTACCTCAACTGCCCCATGGACGAGCCCGAGTACCGGGCGTTCTTCACTGAACTCATGGGCGCTGAATGTTCAGAAGTGAAGGACTTCGAGAAGGAGTTCTTCTTCGAGGGTTGCCTGCCGATCGAAGTCATCGCGAGCCGTGGACCCGAGACAATGAGGTTTGGGCCGATGAAACCCGTGGGTCTCCTGAATCCCCACACCGGAAGGCGACCTTTCGCGGTCGTCCAGCTGCGGCAGGACAATCTCGCCGCGAGCCACTTCTCGATGGTGGGTTTCCAGACGCATTTGAAATGGCCCGAACAGAAGCGGATCTTCCGGATGATTCCCGGCCTCGAGAATGCCGAGTTCATCCGCTTCGGCATGATTCATCGCAACACCTACATCAACTCGCCGAAGACACTGCACCCGACCTTCGAGGCGCGCTCCCGGCCCGGCCTCTTCTTCGCGGGCCAGATGAGCGGCGTCGAGGGTTATGTCGAATCCGCGGCGTCAGGGCTCTTGACGGGGATCGCAGCCGCGGCGCGTGCTTCAGGGCGTGAGCCGGAGGCTTTCCCGATCGACACAGCGATGGGCGCCCTCGGTCGCTACATCTCGGGCAGCGACCCTAAACACTATTCGCCCACGAATATCGCGTTTGGCCTTTTCCCCGAACTTGCCGAAAACATCCGCGACAAGCGCCTTCGCCGTCGTGCTCTTTCGGAACGGGCCCTGGTGTCGCTCAAGACTTTCATGGACTCCGGTCGTAGCATGAGCCATGCGGGACGAGATTGAGCGCTTCTTAGCTTCGCTCGCCAACGAGCGCAACGCTTCTCCCCACACTCTGCGCGCGTATTCGAAGGACCTGAGCCAGCTCCAGATTTTCGCGAAGGCACGCCTTGGCCACGAGCCGACGGTCGCGGAAATCGATCTCTGGGTCCTGCGGGCCTTCTTCGCCGACCTCCATGGCCGGAAGGCCTCGGCCACGACCGCGGGCCGGAAACTCGCTACGTTTCGATCCTTCTTCCGATTCCTTTGCCGCGAAGGGACACTCACCAAGAACCCGGCTCGGAGCCTCGTAGCGCCCAAGAAGGACCAACGAATCCCGACGTACCTCCAGGAGCAGGAGGCCGGGGATCTGATGAACACTTCTGATATAAACAATAAGTCAGAGGAAAGGGATTCTGCCGTCCTGGAGTTGCTCTACTCAACCGGAATGCGGTGCTCAGAGATCGTTGGGTTGATCCTCGATGACGTGGACAGAACAAATCGTTCCATTAGAGTTATTGGTAAAGGAAGAAAAGAGCGCTGGGTTCCGTTCGGTAAACCCGCAGATATAGCTTTATCGAGATATTTATCTGGCAGACAACCCGCTAATGGTCAAGATCCGGTATTTATCGGCATCGGAAACAAAGCCCTGTCTGATAGAACCGTCCGCCGAATCGTTGCCAGGGGCCTTGTCCGGGCCGCCGTCCGAACGAAAGCCAGCACGCACACGCTGAGACACTCTTTCGCTACCCACCTGTTGCAGCGCGGTGGCGATCTACGCTCGATTCAGGAGCTCCTGGGACACTCCAGTCTCTCAACGACGCAGCGCTATACCCACGTCAATCCGAAATATTTGCTCGATATATACAAGCAGACTCACCCAAAGGCCTGAAACTGTTCTCCCCGGCCCGCGTCTCAACCTAAGAAGCCAGGATTCATCCGGCTGATGCTAAACCGTTCCCAGATGTCTGACGAACAACTCGTCGAAGCCTTCCAGGCTGGCCATGTGGCCGCATACGACGAACTTGTGTCTCGCTGGCAGGGGAAGATCCGGGGCGCCGTGTGGCGCGTGCTCGGGTCGACCGAGGACGCTGCAGACATAACCCAGGAGGCTTTCCTGAGGGCTTTTCGGGGCCTCAAAGCCTTTAAGCGGGAGGCGAAGTTCTCATCGTGGATTTACCAGATCGCCCTCAATCTTTGTCGGGACTCGCTGCGTCGTAAGAAGGGAAAGAGTTATGTCAGCCTCGATGAACCCGAACCCCAAATCCCGGCCCTGCCCTCCCTCAGCCCTTCGCCCCTCGAACTCAGCGAAGGCAACCAGCTCGCCGAGCGGGTTCGCCAGGCCATTCAGAAGTTGTCGGAGGATCAACGGGAAGTGATCATCCTCAAGGAGTACGAAGGCCTCACGTTCGCCGAGATCGCCGAAACCCTCGGCCTTCCAACCTCAACCGTGAAGACACGGCTCTACCGGGGCCTCGTGGAGATGAAACAGCACCTCGCCCGCGATGGCGTGACGTCCGCGTCTTCCATTCACGACTCCAACGAGTCATAGTCTCAAGAACACTCAGGACCCAAAGCCCAGGACCCAAATCAATGACGCAAAACCTCTCCTGCGAAGCACTCCGCGACGACATCGTCGCCCTGCTCTACGATGATGGCGATCGTGACGAGCGAACCCGCGCCCGCGATCACATCGCGCAATGCGTTCCCTGCCGCGCCGAATACTCCGAACTCAAGGGCGTCCGCAAGGCGCTGGGCGGCTGGACGCTGCCTCTCCCCGCACCGTTGCCACAGGCGCAACCCCGCGCCTCCTTCAGCTGGTTCCCGGCGGGCCTCGCCGCCGCCGCGGGAATCGTCCTCGGTATCGGGGTTGCGGTCATGAGCCTCGGCACATTCTCCCCGGCCCCGCAAAACGCTCCGGTAGCAGCGAGCGCTCCAACCAGTCCTGCCGCCACCGCCCAGTTCGTGTCGTACAACGAGATCCAGGAGCTGCTCAAGCAGCAGGAAGCCCGGCACCAGGCCGAAATCACCGAGCTCCGTCAAACCCTCGCGGACGTGACGGAAGCCGCGCCCCCAAGCGCCTCGATGCGAAGCGTCTCCACCATGTCTCCCGCGGCCTTCGAGTCGCTGCTCAAGGCCAGCGAAGCCCGTCAGGCGCGGATGTTCGAGGCGCGGCTCGCCGGACTGCGGAATGACAGCGAACTGCAACGCCAGTACGACATGGCTCAGATCGCCGCCGGCCTCGCCTACATCGATTCCCGCACCGGCGCCGATGCCGCCCGGACAAGCGAATTGATGAAGAACCTGGTCCGCGTCACCGCCAAACCGCAGGACCGCTGAAGCCCCGTCTCCGCCGCCCATGCTGATTGCTCTCGCTCTGGCCTTAGCGACCGACCCGCCCGCGGTTGATCGTCGGGCCGACCTCCAGCGCTTCTCCGCTCGCCTCGAGCAAAGACTCGCCACCGCATGCCGGCCCGCCGAGCCGATGGTCTTCCTTTCCGGTCTCCCCGAAACCCGCTTTGTCTATCTCGACGGAGTAGGGGCCGTTTTCCTCCTCCCACCTCGTTCGCTGCCGTCCGTCCCCTCACCCAAACAAGGCGGCCAGACCCCTGAGGTTTCCGTTTCCGGGGCTCCGACCGGGCCGCAGGTCCTGGTCTTCAAGGGCGAGCGACCGAGCGATCTGACCGACCTGGAGGCGCGCATTCGCGAGACCCGCAAGGAAGCCGAGCGGATGAGAGCGCAGGCCGACGCCGCCTTCGCCGATGCCGAGCGTCAGCTCATGGCCGAGCTGCGGCCGGGCCTTTCCGAGTCCGCGGCGGCCGCGAACTTCCCCCTGCCCTGGACGTTCTTTCTCGAAGACGCGGTGGACGACACCCGGCCTCCCGAAAAAGTCGAGAAAGACGTCAAGGACGCGCTCCTCACCACCATCCTCGAGGATGCGAGCCTTCTGAAAACGCTCCAGCCGACCGACCAGATCACGGTCTCGGTCGAACTCGTCTCACGGCCTCAGCCCTGGGTTCGGGCCAAACCCGCGAGGACGGTCATCGTGCGCGCGACCAAGGCCGACCTCGACGCCTTCACCGCGGGCAAACTCACGAAGGAAGATCTCCTCAAGCGCGTGCAGACGAAGGCGTACTGACCTTCATCAAGGCGTACAAGGTGACGAGTCCGATCGAGCCGTCGGTCGCCGCGAAGAGCAGAAATGACGACGGCGAGCCCCGCAGGAAGTGGTCGCCGATGAAAAGCGCCGCCCCTGCGAGCTTCACAAAGACGCCCGCGACCCACAAGTAGCCTCGCCGTGCTTCGACGTTCTGTGCGCACCAGAAATAGCCAAGGCCGAGGGTGAGAGCGAACAAACCGTTCAGCTGGGCGTTCAGCACGGGAACCGGCGGAGGCGCGCCGAAGAGCCGCGCCGTGAACTCGGGGGCCAGGAGCATGGGCGCCGAGAGGGCGACATCGTAGACCCCGCCGAT
>JANNJB010000210.1:0-6408 GCA_031405615.1 Vicinamibacteria bacterium
CGGCGGCCCAGCGGACGTATTCGCGCGCGGCTTCCGGCGTGTCCGGAAACGGCTTGCCCCAGCCCTGTCCCGGACGCTGGTAGTTGTAGATGCGCGGGGCCACGATCTCGTTCCTCGCACTTCGGTCCTTGTCCTTCGAAGAGAACTCCTGATCCGAGAGGGGTACGCCGCGGACCGTGGTGACGCCGTGGGCGAGCCAGAGTTTGTAGGCGTATTCGGCTTCATCGTTCTTGGGTTTGGCCCCCGCGTGAACATGGAGGTCGACAAAGCCGGGCGTGATGTAGAGGCCGGTGGCGTCGATTTCGAAGTCGGCATTCTTGGGTTCGCGATTGGCGGCGAGCGGCAGGCCCGGGGTTCCGGCAGGGCGCACCCGCGTGATCCGGTTGCCCTCGATCACGATGTCGACCGGGCCGCGTGGCGGCGCGCCGGTGCCGTCAATCAGCATGCCTCCGCGGATCACCATCGTCTTGAAGGGGCCCTTGCCCTCATCGGGTCCCCGGTTCGGCGTGGGCTTCATGTCGTCGCCCCGGGGCTGGGCGGTGACGCCGGCGGGGAGCGAAAAGGCGAGAGCGGCGAGGCTCAGGGGCAGGGCAAGACGAAATCCGCGCATGGTGTTGAAGCTCCAGAGATTGAGTGGGCCGAAAAGACCCGCGGAGTAGATCGCAAACCCTGATTCGACGCAAGGTGCGCACGACCGTTGGAGTCTTCCTTCCCGCTGATATCGTGGCCGGGTGAACGTCCCTCACCTGCGCGGCCTGACGCCCGAGGGCCTCGTCGAGCGGTTCCCCGACATCGGCTTCGACATGTCGCAGGCCCGTCGCGTGGTCACTCGCCTCATCCACCACTATGGCGACGACCTCAGCGGGATTCCCGGGCTCAAGAAGACCAAGGCGGAAGCACTCATGGCCGCGGGGCGTCTCGATCGGCTTGAGGTGATGGACCGTCGGAGGAGTGCGGTCGATCCCTTCGTGAAGTACCTCTTTCGCGCCGGAGATGGGCGAGTCTTCGAAACCGTGCGCATCCCCCTGGAGCAGCCGCGATTTTCCGTGTGCGTCTCATCCCAGGCCGGCTGCGCCCTCAAGTGCGCGTTCTGCGAGACCGGCCGGATGGGTTTCGAGCGCAATCTCGAACCCTGGGAGATCGTCGATCAGGTTCTTCGCGTCCGAAGTGAGTCGCCCGAGCGTCCCGTCACCGGCGTCGTCTTTCAGGGCCAGGGCGAGCCGTTCCAGAACTACGAGAACGTGATGACCGCGGCCGACGTCCTCCGGCATCCGTGCGGCGGACGCATCGGCAGCGACCGCATCACCATCTCCACGGTCGGCCTGCTGCCGATGATCGAGCGCTACATCGATGAGGGGCGGCCCTACCGGCTGATCCTTTCGCTGACCTCGGCCCACCCGGAGAAACGCGAATCTCTTCTGCCAGTCGCGAGCAAGTGGTCGGTGGAGCAGCTGGCCGACGCGATGAAGCGGCTGGCGCGGCGTCAGCGCAACGTCATCAATCTCGCGTGGGTCCTGATGTCCGGGGTCAACACCGGCGCCGATGAAGCCCGCGAACTGGGCCGCCTGTTCAAGGGCGAGCGCGTCCGGCTCTCCGTGATCGACATCAACGATCCGACGGGACAATTCACGCGAGCGGGCGATGAGGAGCGGGGCGAGTTCCTGAATGCTCTCTCGGCGAACAACATCCCGTTTGTCCGCCGCTACTCAGGCGGGCCCGACATCCATGCCGCGTGCGGGATGCTCGCGAAGCACGCGCGGGGCGGGGAAGCGCATTTCGCGGAACGTTGACTTCGCGCTCGGTAAGGGACTGTCGCGCTAGGCCCCCGCCTGCGCGGGGGTGACGTGGGTGTCCAATGTGCTGATAGTTGGGGCAGCGCTGATCGCGGGGGTGACGAGAGGTCCAACGGGCTGGGCCCTAAATCACGGACGCAGGCGCTTCTCCACCAGCAGCGCTGCGAATCCCGGCAGGAATGCGACGGTCCATGATCCGAAGTGTCGAAGGTAGTCGGGACCTCCCGGGTTCGGGCTCGTCCAGATTCCGGAGATCGCGTAGAAGGCAACACCCGAGACGAAGGCCGCGATGAGGCCCCTCCCGACTGCTTCCCGAGTGGAGGCCGTGGGCTCACCCAGGTACCGCCAGAGCAAGACGCCAAAGGCCACCCAGAAGGCCATCCATGCCGGCAGCATCGCGGTCCATTTGAGAAGCGGGGCCAAAGCGTAGAAGAGCGCCGCGGCGCCAAGACCGATCAGGCCGCCTGCGACCGCTCCCCGCGTCGCGGCCCGGCGGGGAAGGCCAAGGTAGAGACCGATGCCGCAACACAGAACAAGGCCATGGATCAGGCCGAAAACCGCGCGGTGAGGGAGTTCGAAGACCGCCCACACCCAGTCGCCGAATGTCATCAGGGCGCCGATCAGCAGCGCGCCCACGATGGCTCCTTGAATCCCTCGCATCGCGGGTAAGGATACAGGTACAGTGTCCGGCAATGGCCGGCCTGAAGCTCCCTCTCTACGTCCGCGTTCTCATCGGCGTTGCGCTGGGGACGATCTTCGGCCTCGTCTTTGGAGAGGGCAGCATCCTCTTCGGTCTGACCAACAAACACCTTGGGGATCTTGGGCTGTTGGTCATCCGCCTCCTTCGCGCCATGGCGATACCGCTCATCTTCTTTGGCGTGGTGGACGCCTTCGTCCGCACCGACATCTCCGGCCGTCAGGGCCTGAAGCTCGTCGCGATCTGCGGCGTCAACGTGACCGTCGCGTTCCTCATCGGAATGACGCTGATCAATGTGTTCCAACCCGGTGAGGCATGGAAGGACCGGCTCACCGACATCGAGGCCGCGGTCGGCGGAACCGCGCGCAAGGCCCCGGAGGGGACGAGCCTCGATCCGATGAAGAACCTCTCGGGCTACGTGCCCGCGAACCTCATAGATCCGTTCCAGAAGGACAACGGCAACGTCATCAGTGTGGTCTTCCTCGCGATCCTGATCGGCGTGTCCTTGCGGCGGCTCATCGCCTCACATGGAAGAGACTCCTCGGCATTTCGCCTCGCCGACCTTGCGGAGGGTGGGTTCCAGGCCCTGATCGGCGTGCTCGCGATGATCATCCAGGCCATCCCTTTCGCGGTTTTCGGCGTCCTTGCCCAGGTCGTAGGCAAGGATGGGATGAAGGTCTTCGGCGATCTCGCGGTTTATGTCGTGGCCATGGTCTCAGGACTCTCGCTGCACGCTCTGGGCTACTACACCCTCGCCGCCTGGTTCATCGGACGGCGTTCGCCGAAGGTCTACCTCGGGGAAGGGGCGCCCGCAATCCTGGCTGGGATGTCGATGAACTCGTCGCTCGCGACGGTTCCCCTGACGCTCCAGAGCCTCGCGAGGATGAAGGTCTCCGACGCGTCCTCGCGGCTTTCCGCGTGTGTCGGCACGAACCTCAACAACGACGGCATTGTTCTCTATGACGCGATGGCCGCCCTCTTCCTTTCCCAGGCCCTCGGCTACCACCTGACCTTCGAGCAACAGGTGCTGGTGGCGCTGGCCTCGCTGATGGCCGGGATTGGCATCTCGGGCGTGCCGGATGCCGGTCTCATCGTGCTTCCGTTGGTCCTCACCACCGTGGGTTTGCCTGACGCCGTCGTCCTCGGGGTTCTGCCCGTGCTCTTCAGCGTCGACTGGCTGGTGGGCCGCGTCCGGTCCGGAGTGAACGTCATGAGCGACATGCTGGTGGCCATCCTGCTCGACCGCTTTCCCGACAAGGAGAAGGCCTGAGCGATGAGGGCCCCCTCACCCCCCGCCCTCAACGCGCGGGAGAAGGCGGTTCTGGAGCTCGCGGCGAAGGGTCTTTCCGACCGGGCGATCGCCTCGAAGCTCGGCCTCTCCGCGGAAACCATCCGCTGGTACAACAAGCGCGTCTACGAAAAGCTCGATGCCGCGAACCGCACCGACGCGGTGTCTCGCGCCACTGAACTGGGCCTGCTGACTCCACCTTTGGGCCCGGTTGTCCGGCATCCCATCCGGTATGTCGACAACGATGGCGTGTCGATCGCCTATCAGGTGATCGGGAAGGGTCCGGTGGATCTGCTGTTCATCCCGGGTTTCGTGTCGCACATCGAGATGTCGTGGGAAACGCCCGACTACGTCTCATTTTTCGAGCAGCTCGGACGGATCGCGCGCGTGATCACCTTCGACAAACGCGGCGTCGGTCTCTCGGATCGGGTTCCGGGCGGGCCGTCCCTCGACCAGACCGTGCGGGACGCGCTGTGTGTGCTCGATGCGGTCGGGTCGAAGAGCACTTTCGTCTTCGGAACTTCCGAAGGCGGGGCCGCCGCGGTTCTTCTCGCTTCGATGTTCCCGGACCGGGTGAGCGGCCTGATCCTCTTCGGCGCCACCGCCAAGGTCGTGCGGTCGGGAGACGAGCCAGTCTGGTCGTCACCGCGAGAGGCGTTCGACCAGCGGCTCGCGGCGCTCCTCTCCTCGTGGGGTGAGCCTTGGGCCATCGAGCGTTTCGCGCCGTCGAGGAGGCACGACAAGGCCTTTGTGGCGTGGTGGCCCCGCTGCCTGCGCGCGGCCGCGAGCCCGTCGTCGGTGAAAGCGGTGATCGAAAACGCCGCCGCCGTCGATATCCGCGGGCTGCTCGAGGATGTGGAGACCCGCACTCTCGTGATCGGCCGCACCGGCGATCGGATCGTGCCCATCGCCGCGACTCGATATCTCGCCGACCATCTGCCCAACGCCCGCCTCGTCGAACTGGATGGTGACGATCACATCTACTTCGTAGGCGCGGATGACGTGGTCAAGGAGGTGGAAGGTTTTCTCCGCGAAGCGGCAGTTGAGCCGGAGGTCGAAACCCGTCTCGCGATTCTCCTGACTCTGTCGAGCGGGGCCGCTCGCCCCACCGCCACTCAGCGCGCCATCCTGGCCGCGTGTCAGGCGAAGCAGGTGCGAGCCGTGGGCGGCAACTTCGTGGCACTTTTCGAATCGCCTCGCGCCGCGGTGTCGGCGGCGCGTCGCCTCCGCCATGCGGTCAAGGCAGCGCCAACCGGCGCCGGACTCCACGTGGGCGCGTGCCGGGCTTCGGATGGCGAGCCATCGAAGTCCGTCGCGGCACTGCTTCAACTCCTGGCGAAGTCGGCGACTCCCGGCGAGATCCTCGTGTCGTCCACCCTGCGCGACATCCTCGCCGGCTCGGGGGTGGAGCTGGTCAGGCGTCCCGTTCCGAAAGGCCGGGGCAAGGAGCCCGTCGAAGCCTGGGCGATCACGAACTCGTAGAAGCCGGCGCCTTGCTTCCGATGACCGAAGAACCCTGGCTCTCCTCGACGGGCCAATCCTGGAAGATGGACGGCGCGCATCGAAAGCGACTGGTCCGTCGGCACGGTGGCCATCGTTCTCCTGGCAATTTGGCTTCTCATGTTCGTTCTCCCGGGGGCTGTGCTTCGACGTGGCGTTCAGTAAACGAGTTCCTTGAGCGCATTGGACTGCGAGGCTCTTGGGGAAGGGGCAGCTTCACTCAATCGCGTGGGAAGGCGCCCTGGGTCCCAAGGGCCGGCTTCGCGCCGGTCCACGAAGACGAAGGGACCGTCAGGCTGCCCTTGGCCGCAGCGTCACCACGCGCGCGGGAGAGGCGTGTCGCTTGATTCCGGCCTCGCGGGCAACCGCTACCAAGGCCGCGGAGATTGCTTCGCCGGTCGCCAACCGACGACCGGCTGCCAAGAAACCGGTGTGAACACGGCCGATTTCAGCCTGTTTTCTGAGAGTTGGGTTTGGCCTGAGGATGGAGCGTGGCCGACGCTGCGGTGGGTCGCTGGCGGCCGGGGCGTTGGGCGCGAGTCGGAGCTGTCCGTCCGCGGCATTTGCGCCCAACCGAGCCGAGCAAGGAGGCACACGATTCCGAAGTCCTGTAGACGCAGTGCCGACGCGGGCGGCGTACCCGGCGCCGCGAGCCCACCGCGGCGTTCGGCCCCGCGGGCCACCACTACCAAGCCTGCCGAGGATCGCTTCGACGCCCGGCTCTCGACGCGCTCCTGCTGAGAAACTCGATGCGTTTTTGTCCCATTTCAGCCGGTTTTCTAGCCGAGGCTCTGGGCGAGGAATGAGCGGAGCCGGGTACTCAAAACGGCCGTGCCGCCGGGGAAAGGGGGGCAGGGCTTCGGGCGCGGGACTTGCGTGCGGAGGCCAAGGCACCGTTCCCTGAGCGCAGTGGACCGCGAGGCTCCTCTAAAGGCCTGGCGAGGCGGCAGCCTCGCTCCATCGCATAGTAAACGCCATGCGGTTCACGGAGACGAAGGGAACGCCAGGGTGCCTTGGACGCAGCTACACCACGACGCGCGGCCACGGGCGATCTCGCCGAGCCACTCTCGCGGACGCCTCCCCCGACCACCAAGCGTGCCGAGGATCGCTTCGCTCCACGCAAACCGTCG
>JANNJB010000211.1:0-5231 GCA_031405615.1 Vicinamibacteria bacterium
CCGAGGGTGGCAGCTCGCCGCCGACTCAACCCGCCGCAGCCCTCGCCGCCGGGCCCCTGCCGGTCTTCGATCACGGCGCAGCCCTGAAGCACTCCGGCGGCGATCGACAGCTGCTGACGCCAATCCCTGCGGTTTCGCGGCAGACGCGGCGTTTGGCGCGGGATCGCTTCACGTCCTCGATGCGTGGACGGGAGTTCTGGCCTACGCGTTCCAGATCTACTTCGACTTCAGCGGTTACTCGGACATGGCGATCGGTCTCGGCCTGATGTTCGGCTTCGTCTTTCCGAAGAACTTCAACTCACCCTACCTCGCCGATTCGATCACCGACTTCTGGCGCCGCTGGCACATCTCGCTCTCGACCTGGCTGCGCGACTACCGTTATCTGCCCCTCGGCGGCAACCGCAAGGGTCCGTGGCGCACGTACGTGAACCTCGCCATCGTCATGCTCCTCGGTGGTCTGTGGCACGGCGCGGCCTGGAACTTCGTGGTGTGGGGAGGGATTCACGGGGTGTGGCTCGCCGGGGAGCGCGCGATGGGGAAGCGAAGCCTCTATGGCCCTCTGCCGCGGCCCGGGCGCGTGGCCATCACATTTGTCGGCGTCTTGATCACGTGGGTGTTCTTCCGCGCCGCGGACCTTCCCGCCGCGGGCCGCTACCTCTCCGCCATGTTCGGCTTCGCCGACGCGCAACCGGCCGCTGCGCTCATCGGTGCGATCCTTTACACGCCCTATTCGATCGCGAGCCTCGCCATTGCAGCCGTGGTGGTCTGGGCCGCGCCCCAAACGTGGGACTGGACGCGCCGACTGACCGCGCCCAAGGCGGTGCTCTCACTTGCGTGCCTGCTCCTCGCGCTGATCGCGATGGGGAGCCAGGGCTTCAATCCGTTCATCTATTTCAATTTCTAGAAGGGCCATGGAAAACCTCGAGCACGAAAGCAGGGAAGCGCAGGCCGCGCGTGAGGTGGGTTTCACCGAGGTAAGCCGCATGATCGCGCGTGCGCTCTGTGCGGTGTTCCTGCTCCTGATCGTGGCGGTGCCCGTGATCGAGATCGTTCTCGACGCGCGGAAGAGCGGGTCGCACTGGTCCGAGTTGACCGCGGCGCCCACTCGCGCGGCCCAGTCGGCGCGAAGCTCCGGGCTCTTCGCCGCGAACCGTCGTCTTCTCGCTTCGATGACCGCATTCGAGGACGCGCTCAACGAACGGTCCTACGTGGCCGCGCGCGCCTTGTCGATGTTCCAGTGGATCATGACCCGTCATCTCAAGGCCGGGAACGAGCAGGTGGTTCTCGGCCGGCGCGGATGGCTCTACTTCCGACCCGCGGTCGATCACGTAACCGGTCCGGGGTTCCTCGAGCCGAATGTGCTCGCCCGAAGAGCGGCGACCGAAAAGACTGGCGAACGCGCGGCCAGTCCCGATCCCATACCGGCCCTCGCGGATTTCGCCACGCAACTCGCCGATCGCGGAATCGCGCTCGTTGTTGTGCCCCTTCCCGTGAAAGCGGCGATTCATCCGGAAGGCCTCGCACGCGACATGCCCCAGGACCTTCCGCTCCAGAACCCGTCCTTCGACACGTTCATGAATCGCCTGGCCGAGCTGGACATTGAGGCGTATTCGCCGGCGGGGCGTCTCGCGGACTCGCGACGCGCGAAGACCGGAACCCAGTGGCCCCAGTTCCTCCGCACGGACAGCCATTGGACGCCGCAGGCGATGGAGACCACGGCCGCGGGGGTCGCGGAGTTCGTGACGCGCCACGTGACCTTGCCCCAGACGCGTTCTGTGAATCTCGTTCGGCACGAGACATGGGTCGACGGCCGTGGAGATCTCGCGGCGCTTCTGCGTCTGCCCGCGATGCGTCCGGTGTTTCCCTCGGAGCGTGTTCCAACCCAGCGCGTCACGCAGACTTCGGGCGAACCCTGGGCCGCGGACTCCGCGGCCGATGTCCTCGTGCTCGGCGACAGTTTCACCAACATCTATTCGCAGGGCGAACTCGGCTGGGGCGAAGGCGCCGGCTTCGCCGAGCAGCTGAGCTTCTTCCTGAGACGGCCGGTCGACCGGCTCGCCGTGAACGCAGGTGGGCCGGCGGCGGCGCGCGAGCGTCTCGCTTCCGCGATCGCTTCGGGTCAGGACATCCTGGCCGGGAAGCGCCTCGTCATCTATGCGTTCTCATCGCGGGAACTTTCGTCCGGTGACTGGCGGCTCGTCGAGATCCCTTCCGGCACTTCGGTCGCACGACCCGTGGAGGCGGCGCCGGTGCGGGCGAAAGCCGAGCCTCCACCCGCGCGCGGGCTGGTGGTCTGGGAGTCGAACCGCGGCGGCGACTGGAGAATCTGGACGCGTCGTCTCGAGAATCCTGCAGCACGCAGGCTCTCTCCCGAGGAGCCCGGCCGGCAACACTGCTGCGCGCATATCAGTCCCGATGGCGCGAGACTCGTGTACCTGAGCCGCGACGTGGCGAACAATCAGTATCCCGAACTCGAAGTCGCGGGAGAGATGCGCCTCGTCAATCTCAACACCGGAAAAGCGCGGACCCTCGTTCCCGATGCCCGGCCTTACGGCTGGGGAAACCGGGCCGCGGTCTGGAGAAGTGACTCCGAGGTGATCTACATCGATGGGCAGGGCCGCACGCAGCTCTTTAACGTCGATTCGGGGAAGTCGTCGATCCTGAGTGGCGAGCCGCAGGGCATGCTCGCGTGGCTCTTCGATTCCACACTGCGCTCGGCGGTTCGCGGTTCGCCGGCTTTCTCGCCTTTTGACTCGGCGTCGGGCCGCATCGACGAGAAGCCCCGCCTGCGCGGCTGCGAGCCGTACTTCTCGCACGACGGCCGCTTCGGTTTCTGGGTGGAGGGGGCGGGTGGTCCCATCCGCGCCATCGATCTTTCGACCCGCGCGGTCTCCACGGTGCTCGAGCACAAGGATCCTCGGATCCCTGGATCGCAGCGCTACGCCTATTTCCCGATGCTCTCTCGCGACGGCCGGATGTTCGCCTTCGGCGCATCGAACGGCGATCACGACCACTTCACGTCGAACTACGACATCTTCGTGGCCCCGATCGACGGTTCTCTTCAGCTCTCCGGCCCGCCCATGCGAATGACTTCGCATCCCGCGAGCGACCGGTATCCCGATGTCCATGTCGAAGCACTCGACCTCGACCGATGGAAGGGCCAATCGGCGCCCGCGGCCAAACCGCAGCCCACCCCGTCGTCAGCCGCCGGTCCTTTCACGGTTCGCGCCGCGCTTCAGGCCTGCTCGCGGCCGCCGTCGCTGCGCGAAATCTCGCCCTATCGCGACGCACTCCTCGTCTGCGAGTGGCGCGTGCTCGAGGTTCTTTCGGGGTCCGCTCCGGGGAACGTGATCAGGGTCGCCCACTGGGCGCTGCGAGATGGTGCGTCGCAGCCGATCACGTTCGCGGCCCCCGGGCTCAACAGGGAGCTGCGGCTCGAAGGCGTCCAGGGCAACCGCCAGTTCGAGGGTTACCCCGCGTTCGACACCTTGAATCCGGCTCCCGGGATCCCGCTTCTCTTCGCACGCGAGCCGTAAGAGGCTCGAAAGTAAGGGGCTGCACGGGCCGTCCGACGCGGCCCGCAGGCAGGCCGAAGCGGCCCGATGCGTTACGATCCACCTGGTGAAGCTTCACAGGAACCTCGTTCTCGCGCTGTCCGTCAGCGCCTTCGGTGCGGCCTGCGGAGGGAGCGGCTTGACTTCGCCGACGACCCCGACCGGTAGCCCCACACCGACCCCGGCCACGGTCGCCGCGAAACCGAACATCATTCTGGTCCTTCTCGACGACGGAGAAGACGCCATGGTGTCGAACATGCCGAGAATCCGGGCGAACTTCATCGAGCGCGGCCTTCGTTTCACCAACGCCTTCTCGAACACTCCGCTGTGCGGACCTTCGCGGTCCAACATTCTCGCCGGCCAGTTCAGCCACAACACCCGCGTCATCCAGAACATCGGCGGAGAGGCGGGGTATCCCGCCTGGGCGGACGGCGGTTACGACACCAACAACATCGGGCCGTGGCTCAAGGCCGCCGGATACCGGACCGGCATCTTCGGAAAGTACCAGAACGACTATCCGACGCGAAGGGACGTCAAGGATTACGTCGAGAACTTCGTCCCGCCGGGCTGGGACGACTGGCGCGTGGTCATGTCCGACCGCGAGGCGAGCAACGATTCCTACACCCTCAACGAGAACGGCGCGCTCAATCGCTACACCTCTCCGAGCGGCTATCAGGCGGACATCCTCTCCACGCGGCTTGACTCGTTCCTGCGCGCGGCCGAAACGAACGACGCTCAGCCTTTCTTCGCGTTTCTGAGCCTCGGCGCGCCGCACACCCCCACCGCTCCCGCCGCACGTCATCTTTCCGCGTACGCGGGAGCTACCGCTCCCCGCGGTTCGTCGTTCAACGAAGCGGACATGTCGGACAAGCCGCGGTGGCTTCAGGACCAGACGCCGCTCATCGATGCGGAGACCATCCGCAGCATTGACGAAGACTACCGCGGCTCCTTGCAGGCGCTGCTCGCGGTGGAGGAGGCGATAGACGCGCTTCTCACCAGACTCGATCAGCTGGGCGAAACCTCCAACACCTATATCTTCTTTACGTCCGACAACGGACTGCATCGCGGTGAACATCGCCTGGACCGCGGCAAGAACACGCCGTACGAAGAGTCGATCCGGATGCCGTTTTACGTGCGCGGCCCCGGTGTCCCCACTGGCCGCACGGTCGAGCACCTCGCGGGCCTCGTCGACCTCGTGCCCACTTTCCTCGGCCTCGCGGGCGCGCCGATACCGGCTTCGGTCGACGGCATGTCGTTAGCGCCGCTCCTCACCGCGACGCCGCCGGCCATCACGACCTGGCGTCAGGAGATGCTGATCGAACACCCGGCCGGCGCGGGAACGCCCATTCGCATTCCGGCCTACTACGCGGTTCGCACCCAGACCGAGCTGTATGTCGAATACGACAACTTCGAGAACGAGTACTACGATCTCCGGACGGACCCCGCGCAACTCACCAATCTCTCTCGCTCGGCGTCTTCGTCCACCCTGGCCCGTTTAGGCGCCCGCGTCGCGGCCCTCAAGGGTTGTCGGGGCGCCAGTTGCCGGCCGTAGGGGCAAGGCAAGGGCACGCGCAGCGTGCCCCTGCGGTCGGGAATTGTGTCGGACCCGCGTGTCTCGCGGCCCTGTAGGGGCACGCTGCGCGTCCCCCAAGGGGAGGCTGCGCGCTGCCCTTCGAT
>JANNJB010000212.1:0-5215 GCA_031405615.1 Vicinamibacteria bacterium
CTCACAAGGTGAAGCGACTGGTTGATGCGGCTGTGGTGATAAAAGCGGTGGTCGTCGAAGCGCTGCTCCTCGAGAGTCTGGAAAAATCTCTTCATCGTGGTCTCCCTTGCGTGAGTGGGTGTTGGAACGATCCAAGCCGCAATGTACAAGGCGTTCGCGACCCTGTCGTGACGTTCTGCCGACGAAGGTTTGACCGCGCTCCGAGATTTAACTTGAGCCGGGCGGAAAACCATCGGCTAAAGTCCCGCAAAACGTCTCACTGCTTCAGGAGGAAAAGTATGCGATTCACGAGTTTCCGCGCGTCTGTTCTTATGGTGCTTCTGGCGAGCCTGGCATCGGCCCAGACCCAGATCACCACCGGAGTCATCCAGGGCACGATCTCCGACCCCCAGGGGGCCACGGTTCAAGGCGCCTTGGTGGAGGTCAGGAATCTCGATACCAACCTGAGCCGGACGATCTCCACAGGCGCCGACGGCCGTTTCGTCTTTCTCCAGCTCACCTCGGGCCGATACCTCGTGACCATGAAGAAGTCAGGCTTCGCCACCGTCGTCCAGGAGAACCTGGTCCTCACCGTCGGCCAGGCCCTCACCCTCAACACGACCCTCAAGGTCTCCGCGATCGATGAGACCGTGACCGTCACCGGCACCGCCACCGTCGACGTCTCGAGGACGGAGAAGAGCACGACACTCGACGAGAACACCATCAGCACCACCCCGGTTCTGGGTCGAAAATTCGAGGACCTCCTGACCCTGACCCCCGGGGTGAGCGTCGTCCAGGGTCCCGACGGAGACGAGATCACGTTCGCCGGCCAGCGGGGCGTGTTCAACAACATCAGCCTCGACGGCGGCGACTACAACAACGGTTTCTTCGGCGAGCAGATGGGCGGTCAGAGAGCGGCGGTCGACATCACGCTCGAGGCGATCAAGGAGTTTCAGGTGGTGGCGAGCGGGGCCAACGCTGAGTTCGGCCGCACCGCCGGCGGAGTGATCAACGTCATCACGAAATCGGGCACCAACCAGGTGAAGGGCAGTCTCTTTCACTTCCAGCGACTCGAGGACCTCACCTCCAACACGTCCGACGGCAAGCCCCTCAAGGACTTCCGCCGCGAGCAGTTCGGCGGAACCATAGGCGGGCCGCTGGTGAAGGACAAGGCGTTCTACTTCCTGGCCGTCGAAGGCATCCGCGAGAAGCTCCAGCGCCCGAATCTCTCCGAGCCGATCGGCTCACCCTGCTCCGTGAACACGCCGACGATCACCGCGAACGAGTCGCTCATCAACTCGAACCCCGACTGCCAGCGCCGGGCCCTCCTCAACTTCATGAAGGCCACGCGCGGCCAGGACGAGGGGCAGCCGATCGACCACACCGTCAACAACAACGCCATTCTGGCCAAACTCGACTGGGTGCTGAGCCCCAAGAACAACCTCGCCGTCTCCTTCAACTTCAACCGCTCCCGGAACGAGAACCAGACATTCGATGTTTCGACCTACGGCAATTCGGCCAACGGCATCGAGGGCCCTTCCAAGATCAGTGTGCTGAACGTGAACCTCTTCACGACCGTGTCCTCCAACCGGCTCAATGAGTTCCACTTCACGTTCTCGCGCGAAGACCGGCCCCGCTCCGCGGTGCAGTCGAACATTCCCGCGGACACCGGCATGGGCTTCGGCCCCACCTTCCGCTTCGGAAATCCCTTCTTCCTCGCCCCCACGGTCGATGAGCTGATGAAGCGCTTCCAGATCAAGAACAACTTCTCGGTCGTGAGCGGGAAACACACGATCAAGTTCGGCGTCGAGTGGCTGCACTCCAACAATGCGCAGGTATTCCGCGGTTTCTTCAAAGGCCGGTATCTCTTCGACAGCGTGACCGGGTTCTTGCGCTACGCCTCGCCTGCGGGGCCGGGTGGTTTCGGTCCCAACACCATCTCCTGCTCGAACGGCAGCTATGTCACGTACCCCGCGACGTGTTCCGCGGGGGCCACACCCACCGGCGGGCCGCTCCTCTTCTATCTTCAGAGCAGCGACAATCGCGGCCTCGCCGTGGATGCCGCCGGGGCTTCCGATATCAACAACGAAGAGTTCTCCGCGTTCATCCAGGACAAATGGCAGGCGACTCCGAAGCTGACGGTGAGCTACGGGATTCGCTGGGACGCCCAGTACATGCCGGAAACCGTGGATCCCAAGACCACGGCCTACGCCTCTCTCCTGAACAACCCGAGGTTCCCTTCCGACGGCACGATTCCCGATCAGACCATGCAGTTTCAGCCCAGGTTGGGGTTGGCCTATGACGTCAAGGGGAATGGCAAGTCGGTGATTCGGGCGAGCGGCGGTATCTTCTACGCACGGCAGAACATGCTGACCCAGGTGGGCGCGGTTACCACCAACGGCCTGCAGCAGAAGAGCGATTTCACCAGCAGCGCTCTCAAGACCGCGTTCGGCGCGCCGACACCGACCTGGCCGAACATCCTGCCGCCTTCACCGGTTCCCGCCGGAACATTCCCCTTCTTCACCGGCATCCGCGTGTTCGACAAGGACTACAAGAACCCCCGCATCTACACCGCGAACTTCGCCTATGAGCAAGAGCTCGCACCCGACTGGTCGGCCTACATCGACTTCACCTATTCGAAGGGCACGCGGCTCACGCGTTTCCTGAACTACAACACCCACGGAACCGGAGTGGCCGCGAACCAGCCGGCGACACGGGACGCCACGGTCTACACCGGAGCCAACCCTTTCGAACCCCAGTTCGGCGACGTGTTCGTGATCAACAGCCGGGGCAAGTCCGAGTACAAGGGAGCGACCGTCGGTCTCAAGAAGCGCTTCTCCGATAAATACCAGCTCGAAGCGAACTACGTTCTCGCCAAGGACGAGGACGATGACTCCAACGAGCGCGATCCCTTTACCGAGCGAACTTTCAACTTCTACGATCTGTCCCAGGACTACGGTCCCTCCGACCGCGACATCCGGCACAAGTTCAACCTCTTCGCCTACGGCGAGCTGCCGGGCGGACTGCAGGGGAACGCGCGCCTCCAGGCCCGTACCGCCCAGCCGATCACCACGTCTCCCCGCGTCCTCAATGGCACCGACCGCGGGCGAAACTGGGATCGGAAAGACAACAAGTACTTCTCCTTCGATTGGCGGCTGCAGCGTCCATTCAAGATGGGTTCGAGAGCGACCCTGCTGCCCGTGGTCGAGATGTTCAACACCTTCAACAACAAGAACAACATCAACACCCTGTCGACGCCGGGTCTGTTCAACTTCGATGGCTTCCTGAGGCTCGGCGTGGGAGATCCGCGCCAGGTTCAGCTGGCGGTCAAGCTGACGTTCTAGAGCTACGGGCGGCCCGTCGCCCGAATCGGAAGGTCGTTTACGGGAGCGTGGTAACCGCTACCCCCGCGGAGTTGTGTACGGAAGCGCCGAGGCAAAGGGGAAAGCTTTCCGCACGACTCGCAGCGAAACAGCGCCAGGCCGAGCACTCGGAGCAGGACCGAAGCCCGCTGCCTGGAGGCGTGCACGTATCGGCTTTCACAGCGGGTGCAGCAGGGTTCGCCTGCGCGTAGGCCGTGTCGGATGAGCTGCCAGTACAAGGTTCTCTCTCCTGCCATTCGAGTATCCCCTCGACTCGCGACTTCTTCATGACTGCCGCCCGCCCGCTCTTCTTTCCACGGAATTAACCCAAGCGACCCAGGGGCTTTTCTTCGCCTCCCTAGGGTTCGAGTGGTCAAGAGAGCGATGAATCACCTCGAGCCTTTGGAACCGGGCCTTCCCACCCCGGAGGTGTCTCCCGAGAAGCAGCGTTCGGTTGAGTCCCGCCGCCGGATTGTCGTGATCGAGGACGACCGGGACATCGCCGACGCGATGAGTTACGCGCTCGAGCGCGCTGGTTTCTCCGTTCGCATCGCCCGCACCGGAGAGGAAGGGCTCGACGCCGTCCGAAAGGGCGCGGACCTCGTGCTTCTCGACTTGAACCTGCCGGGCATGGACGGCCTCGAGGTCTGCCGGATGCTCCGGCGTCAACCCGGCTCGCTCCGCACACCGATCCTGATCGTCTCCGCGCGGGGCGAGGAGGTCGATCGTGTGCTCGGACTCGAGATGGGCGCCGACGATTATCTGGTCAAGCCCTTCTCGATGAAGGAACTCGTGGCTCGCTGCAAGGTCGGCATGAGACGACTCGAGGCGCAGCTCGAAGGCCCGACGGGTTACACCGATGAGAATTTCGAGATCGAGTTCGATTCCTACGTCCTTCGTTACAAGGGCGAGGAGATTCGCCTCACCCACAAGGAGTTCGAGCTGGTTCGCTATATGGTCGAGAGAGCAGGCCGGGTTCTCACGCGCGAAAGACTGCTCGACCGGGTGTGGGGCCACGACGCCGACGTCGACGCCCGAAGCATCGACGCGCACGTAAGGCGGCTTCGCGCCAAACTCGGTCCGGCCCGGCATCACGTCGAGACCGTGGTCGGCATCGGCTACAGATTCGTGCGGTAGGGAGGATTTAACCCGCGCGCCACGCCGGAGTCGTACCGGACCGGTAGCTTCATCCCGTTTCAAAACGCCAACTTCGGGAGCGGATCTCGAAGACCCTAGAGACGTAAAGCGGGCGGATGTCAGGATGCCTGGCGCCGCCCGTTTTTTGTCTGGCGCGCCTGGGTCTCTCGCGCGGCTGCCTTTCCTTGACATCAATCAGGCATCTGCCTAAGGTGACAGGGAATCATGGCCACGCGTCTGGAGGAGTCGCTCGAGCGCGACGTCGAGCGCATCCGCCAGGAGATCCTGGAGATGTCGTCCCTCGCCGAGCGGGCGCTGCGGGACTGTGTGGAGACGCTCAAGGACGGCGACCGGCAGCGGGCCTACGCGGTCATCCTGCGCGACCAGTACATCGACGAGAAGGAGAAGGAAATCGACAGGCTCTGCCTGGAGTTCCTTGTCCGGCAGCAGCCGGTGGGCGTCCACCTCCGGCGCGCCTATGGCGCGATCAAGATCAACCTCGAGCTCGAGCGCGTGGGCGACTACGCCGAGAGCGTGGCCCGCCAGCTCCTTCGCCTGGGCCGCCTCCCTCCGCCCGACCCCATCCGCGGGCGGATCCTGGAGATGGCCGACCTCGCGATCCCGATGCTTCACGACGCGGTCGAGGCCTTCGTGACCCAGGACCCCACCCTGGCCAGGCGGGTCATCCAGGTGGAGCCCGCGGTCGACGCGCTTCTCGGCCGGCTCAACGCGGACCT
>JANNJB010000213.1:0-3364 GCA_031405615.1 Vicinamibacteria bacterium
TGAAGCAAGTGGCGAGGGCCGCTTCGTGATGATCGGGCTAAGTGCCCGCTTGCGCCTCCTGGCGGTGTGCCACTGCGTGCGGGGCGTCAGGAACGAGATCCGGATTATCTCGGCGAGACGGGCGGTCAAGGCCGAGCAGAATCAGTATTGGGAAAGGCTAAGCAGATGAGAAAGAAATACGACTTCTCGGGGGCGCGAAAGAACCCTTACGCGGGGAAACTCAAGAAACAGATCACCCTTCGTATTGATCAGCCCACGATCCAGTTCTTTAGGGAGAGTTCTGAGTCGTCCGGCATCCCCTATCAGACCTTGATCAACCTGTACCTTCGGGACTGCGCCCAACAGGGCAGGAAACTCTCCATCGAGTGGCGAGCATCCACGCGAGGGGCGTAGCCCGCCCCTCCTGCGACCAGCACGTCCCGCTTGTCCGCTGACTTCTATCGAGAGCCGGCGCGGAACGGCTTTCGCTTGGCTCCGCCGAACGAACTACCGCCTTCGCGCCGGGGGCGGTAACTGGTTTCGCCGCTCGATGCTTCCGCGCCGCGCAGGGCCTGACGCGAGTTGGTCGCAGCGGCCTGAGCGAAGCGGTCCGCGGCGGGACGCGCCGGGCGCTCGCTGTGCTCGGCGCGGATTCCCGAGCCGACGGTCTGCGTGCGTGCGGGACGCGCGTCGTCATGCGGTCGGGCCTGGGGACGCTGTCCGCCACGTCCGCCCGAAGCACCCGCGCCCTGACCGCCCCGGTTCGCGCCGAAACGGGTGTAGGGCTTGGGGCTCGAGGAACGGCCACGTCCGCCGGCGTCACGATCACCGCGGAACTTCGCGGCCTCAGGCGCGTTGGTCTTCTGCGCCGCGTAGTCGAAGTCGGGCAGGATGATGCGTGGCATGCGGCTGCCGATCGCGCGCTCGATGGCGCGCAAGGCGCCTTCCTCTTCGGGCGAGACAAAAGCGAACGCGTCGCCCTGGGACTGGTTGCGGCCGGTGCGGCCCACGCGGTGGATGTAGTCCTCGTGAGTGGGTGGGATGTCGAAGTTGATGACATGCGACAGGGATTCCACGTCGATGCCGCGGGCCGCGATGTCGGTGGCCACGAGCACGCTGAACTTGCCCTCCTTGAAGCGGCGGAGAGTTTCCGTGCGCTGCGACTGCGAGCGATCTCCGTGGATGCGGCCGGCGTTTATGCCCATCCGCACCAGGAAGTCGGCGAGGCGATTGGCGCGGGACTTGGTGCGCGTGAAGACGATGACGCTGCGGATGAGACCGCGCTTCAAGAGTTCGGTGAGAAGAACCGGCTTCAAATGCTGGGCCACCGGATAGGCGGCCTGGGTGATGCCCACGGCGGGAGTGGACTGACGCTCGACGCTGATCGTGAACGGATCCCGCAGCATCTCGCGCGAGAGCTTCGCGATCTCGGTCGGCATGGTGGCCGAGAAGAAGAGAGTCTGACGCTTGGTCGGGAGGTACTTGAGGATGCGACGGATGTCGGGGAGGAAGCCCATGTCGAGCATCCGGTCGGCTTCGTCGAGGACGAGGATCTCGAGGTTCTTGAAGTTCGCGTACGAGCGATTCATGTGATCGAGGAGCCGGCCGGGGGTGGCCACGATGATGTCGGTGCCGCGGCGGAGCGCGTGCTCCTGGGCCCCCATGCCGACGCCGCCGTAGATGGCGGCGCTCGAGATCGGCGTGTGCACGGCGAGGGCGTTGAGGTGCTCGTCGATCTGGGCCGCGAGTTCACGCGTGGGGGTGAGGATCAAGGCGCGGGTGAGGCCCTTGGCCTTGTCGCTGAGACGATGAATGAGGGGAAGGCCGAAAGCGGCGCTCTTGCCGCTGCCCGTCATCGCGCAGGCGAGAACGTCGCGGCCTTCGAGCCCGGGCGGCAGGGCCTGCTCCTGAATCGGAGTCGGGTTCTTGAACCCCAGTTCCTTGATGCCGCGGAGAAGGTCGGCGGAGAAGCCGTATTTGGAAAACGTCATGATGAATTGAAGGTCCTGACTTTTTGATGAGCCGCTGGCCCATGGATAGATTTGTGGCCGCGAGCGGAAACGAATACGTCTCTATCGCCTCAAAAAGCGGCCTTGAACAGGCGGTTTCGCGATGAACGACACTGCGAGACTCGCGTTCGTAAGCGCGTATTCTCTCACGGGACGCCTTTTGGACCTCTATTCATGCCGATGACCCGGCTCTTCCGCGCGTTCGTGGCCCTCCTTTGCGGCCTCACTCTCTACGTGGCGGCGCAGGGGGATTGGACGCGCGACACGCCTCGCTTCCTTATTTATTGGCTGGCCCTGGCGGTGTTGTACGCGCTGATTCTGTTCACGGCCGGCGTGTCCCGCACCGCGGAGAATCGGGTTTCGCTCGTCGATCTGCGGTTTGCGCTCGTGGCACTGGCGTCAGTCCGTTTCGTTATGGCGTTTGGCGAACCGATGTTGTCCGACGACGTCTATCGCAGCGTCTGGGAGGGTCGCGTGCAGCGCGCTTCGGGCAACCCGTTCGCTTGGGCGGATCGTCCCGAGGCCGAAAAATGGGTCGGACTGCGCGACGGGTACGTCTACCCGCGGATCAACCATCCCGACTACGCGGCGATCTATCCGCCCGCGTGGCAATGGGCGATGCGGGGCGTGAACGCCCTTTCCGACTCGGTGACCGCGGTGAAACTGTTCGTGGTCTTCTGCGAACTTCTCTTCTGGCTCGGTCTCTGGCGGCTCCTGGAATTGCGGGGACTTGATGCCGCGCGTGTGCTCATCGCCGCGGCCTCGCCCCTGGCCATGATCGAGATCGCGGGTGGAGGTCACAATGAGGCAATGGGAATGGCGCTTCTTGTCTGGACCCTGGTCCTCCTCGAGCGCAAGTCCCGCGCGGGAGCCGCGGTTGCGCTGGCCCTCGCGGTTCTCTCGAAGCTGATTCCGGCGATCCTGGCGTTCCCGTGGCTTCGCCGTTTCCGAATCCGTGACTTCGCACTCATGGCGGTGGTTGGACTGGCTTTGTCCGCCACCTTCGTGGATGAAACCGCGCTGTGGAGCCTGCGAAAGTACGGCGACTACTGGCGATTCAACGAGACGTTCTTCGCGCTCTTCGCCGCAGTCGGGGGATCGCACCGCGCGGGAGTGCTGATCTCCGCGGCCGTGCTTGTGGGGCTCGGCTTCTGGCTGGCGCGGCGCGAGGGCGACATCGTTCGCGCCGGCCTTCTCATGAGCGTCGCCCTTATCCTCGTGATGCCGAACGTGCTGCCCTGGTATGCGTTGTGGCTTCTTGTCTTTGTGCCTGTGATCGAACGATCCCCGATAGGGGCGGCGGCGTTTGTCTTCACGCTGACCGTGCCACTTGCGTATCTCGTCTACCCGGGGTGGCTGGGCGGGGGTGCGTGGTA
>JANNJB010000214.1:0-2114 GCA_031405615.1 Vicinamibacteria bacterium
GTCATCTCCCACTCGAACTCCCCGTTCGGGACGAACCTGTGACGCGGGGCTCGCCAATCGTACTCAGACCCGAACAAAAGCCCGTATTGGCTGTCTTTCTCCGGACGCCCGGACGCGCGCAAGGTCCACCACTGGTCCAAGCCTTGTGGCGTGACCATGACCGCGAATACCCGTGAGGGAGAAGCCTTGATGGGAAGATCGTGGAGTATGTCGGCCATCAGAATCCTGCTCGCTGTCGCCCGACCATGGAGGCGGGACTCTTCTCTGCCTCCCGCGTTCGGGATCCTCCGGTTTCAGGGCAAACGCCCTTGACGCTACTTTTTCTCGATGATGTCGGGAGCCGTGGAGGCTGCGATCGCCATGATCTCGTCGATCTCCGCCTTCGGAACCTTGTGCTTCTCGAGAGTGGCCTTGAGGTGTCCCGCGATGGCCTCGAACTGGGCGGTAGTGATCCCCATGCCCTGATGAGCCGCTTTCATGGTGCGCCCCGTGTACTTCTGGGGCCCGCCGAAGGCGCTGCCGAGCATGGCCACGAGATGGTTCTTGAGCGTCATGACGAAGGCGTCGGACGCCTGCCATTGCCCGCCCCGGGTGAAATCGACTTTGGGATCGGCCGCCGCCGCGGGAACGAAATCGTTCACCACCGCGCGAATGGCTTTCTCGCCGCCCACGCGGTCATACAATGATCGGGTGGCAGGCTTGGCTGTGGACTGGGGTTCCGTCGCGACGGCGCGCGCGGGGGTTCCGAGCGCGAACGCGCTCAGGGCGAGTGCGGTCATGGTTCTTGCAGTGGGGGTCATCGGTGGTCTCCTGTAGAGTTGGTTAGGAATCCTAAGGATGTCAGAATCGGCAAAGTTCGTCAAGCCTCCAGACGACCCCGCGGTTCGCCAGGTGGCCGAGGGCTTCGCCCAGATCGCGGCGGTCCTTCGAGAAGATGCGACGCGGGCGGGCACGCTGGCCGGACTCTCGGCAGCGCAGGCCCGGACCATGGCGTTGCTGGCTCAGGCTCCTTTGGGAATGCGCCTCTCGGAGATCGCCGGGCGACTGGGCGTCTCGCCGGCCTCGGCGAGTGATACCGTCGCCGGGCTGGTCCGGCGCAAGCTGGCGCGCCGAAAGAAAGACTCGCAAGACGCGCGCGCGGTTCGCATCAAGGCGGCGCCGACGGCCTCGATGAGCCGCGGCTTGGCGTTTCGCGATGCCGGTCTTCACCAGGCCCTCCGCGATCTGCTTCCTTCAGATCTGGTCCGGCTGGAGCGGCTGCTGGTTCAGTTGATTCTCTCTCTTCAGCAGGGCGGGCGCATCCAGGTCGCCCGCGCGTGCGTGAACTGCCGATTTTTTCGGCCCGAAGCCCACCCCGGGAAGGCTCTGCCGCACCACTGCGACTATGTGGACAAACCATTTGCCGATGGCTCGCTCCGGATCTCCTGCGCTGAGTTCGAGGCCGCCGACGGCGAGAGGGCGCGAGCCAATCAGGCGCGGTGGCTCAATGGTCTGCGCCGCAGTTGAGGTACAACTTCAACTGAGGGATGCTGCGGCTGGGTCTTGGCTTGATGATCCCTTTACCTCATTGGTGCTTTGGTCTCCGTGGAACTACGGTAAGTCTGCGGCCCTCGAATCGGCGCGCATTTCCACGGGAGACCACGATCATGGCCAATATCCTCCATGAGTTCATCATCAAGGCGACGCCGTCTCGGATCTTCGACGGCATGACTTCGCCGGTGGGTCTCGACCAGTGGTGGACCCACTATTCGTCGGGTGAACCGCGGCTGGGATCGGTCTATGCGCTCGGTTTCGGTCCCGAGTACGACTGGGAGGCCAAGGTCACCCGCTGCGTGAAGGATCAGGAGTTCGAGCTCGAACTCGTCGAGGCTTCAGACGAGTGGACCTTTACCCGCGTGGGCTTCCGCCTGTCCCCTCTGGGCGACCACACGCAAGTGTCCTTCTGGCACTCGGGGTGGAACGACGAGACGCACCACTTCGGGACGTCCACCTTCTGCTGGGCGATGTACCTCCGCCTGCTGCGCCGCTACATCGAACGCGGTGAGACGGTCCCCTACGAGGAGCGCCTGGACGCCTGAGTCTCCCGAAGACCGACGCTCGAAGGAGAAAAGCGG
>JANNJB010000215.1:0-2216 GCA_031405615.1 Vicinamibacteria bacterium
CACGCCGATGGTGCGCTGCTGGCGCACCGCATCATTCACCAGGGTGACGGACGCGTCGCGAGCGACCGCGAGGGGCAGCACGGCCTCTGGAAAGAGGACGGTATCGCGAAGCGGAAGGATGGCGATTTCGGAGGGGAGGTCCGAGAGCGACGACTGAGAGAAACCCCCGGACTCGAAGTCGGGCGGCTGGTTTTCTACTGGATCGGACATGCGGCAACTCCCTTCTTAACGGTCGAGCCGAAGGCCCATGACGATAACGGTGTCACCCCGCCGCACGCGAAGGCGCGCGACTTTGGCGGACGCCGCCTTGCGAACCGCGGCGTTGAACTCCTTCACCGTGGAAACCTCTTCGCCCGAGACCATCAGGATCACGTCGCCGCGGGCGAGACCGGCCAGTTCGGCGGCGCCGCCGGCTTCCACGGAACGCACGACCACGCCCCGGAGGCCGTCCGGCAGATCCATGCGTTCGCGAAGGGTGGGAGAAAGAGTCTGGAGTTCGAAGCCGAGATTGGTCGCGGCCTTCTCCTCGGAGTCGGCGTCATCATCGCGATCGTTCGACGCGGCCGGAGTGTCGCCATCCGGGAACGTGCCGAGGGTGATGCGCACGCTCTTTTCCGCACCCGCGCGAATCAGCTTGAGGGTCACGGTAGTCCCCGGAGACAGTCCAGCGATGTAGTTTGTAAGTGACGAGTTGTTGGTGACGGCGCGGCCATCGACTTCGTAGATGTAGTCCTCGAGCTCGATGCCGGCCTTGTCGGCGGGGCTGTCTTTCGTGACGTCAGTCACCATCACGCCCTGGGCGGAGGTGCGGCCGTAGGTGAGCGCCACATCCTCCGACGCACTCTGGATCGATACGCCCAGCCAGCCGCGGATGACCTTGCCCTTCGACTTGAGCTGCGGAAGAATCGCCTTGACGGTGTTGATGGGCACGGAGAAACCGACGCCGGCGTTCTGAGCGGAGCCCTGGGTGATGATCAGGGTGTTGATTCCGATCACGCGCCCCTGAGTGTTGAGGAGGGGTCCGCCCGAGTTGCCGGGATTGATCGCGGCGTCGGTCTGAAGCATGTCGATGCCGGTGCCCTGCTGGCCGAGGCTGATGTTGCGCGAAACGTTGCCCTTGCCGGACACCACACCCACGCTGAGGCTGTTGCCGAGGCCGAAGGGGCTGCCGATGGCCATGACCCAATCGCCCACTTCCGCGGCTTCGGAGTCGCCGAGTTCAAGCACGGTGAGGGTCTCCTTGGGCTCGATCTTGATCACCGCGATGTCGGTGCGCGCGTCCTTGCCGAGCACCTTGGCGTCGTAGCGCTTGCCGTTGTCAAGGGTGACGTTGATCTGATCGGCCTCGTCGACCACGTGACGGTTGGTCAGGATGGTGCCGTCCGCGTCGATGATGAAACCTGAACCGCCCGAACGCTGGTTGGGCTGATTCGGGCCGAGAGGGTCGTCATCCTGGAAGAAGGGGAACGGGAGCTGTCGGCTGCCGCGGGGGGCCTTGGGCTTGCTGGAGATCGTGATGTTCACGACTCCGGCGTTCTTGGCCTTGACGATGTTGCGGAACGTGTCCAGAGTGAGCGGAGTTCCGTTCGCCGGCGTCGCCATGGGGGCGGCGGCTTCGAAGGCTCGCGCTTCGGCGGTCTGGGGCCGTCGGATCTGGGACTGGAAGAAAGCGGCGAGGAGCGTCGTGGCCATCGCCACGGCGAAGAACGTCGCCACTGCCCGGGACCTGGATGTCATCGTCGTCTATCTCTCTCTTTGTCTGTCGGTTCGTCGCGGAAACGGTTCCTTGTGGGATGAAGTTACGCCTGTTTGCCTCAAACACCCCAAGGTAAAGGGTGTCAGATGATTCTACGTAGCAGGCCTTGATTAAGTCGGATCAAAATGTAAGGGGCGGGCCTTGTGCCCGCCCTTGACGAGCGGAGCGAAAAAGGGCGACCACAAGGGTCGCCCCTACATCTTGAATGAACGTCGGGGCACGATTGGGTGGGGGGCTCTGGCCCCCCACCCTCTACTCATCAATAATCGTCCATGCCCATGCTGCCGGGGCCGCCAGAGCCGCCCGAAGGCATCGCGGACTTCTTCTCGGGGATCTCGGCCACCACGGCCTCGGTGGTGAGGAGGAGTCCAGCGATCGAGCTCGCGTTCTGGATGGCAAAACGGACCACCTTCGCGGGATCGATGACACCGGCTTCGGTCAGGTTCTCGAACTTGTCGGT
>JANNJB010000216.1:0-4646 GCA_031405615.1 Vicinamibacteria bacterium
GGGTTTCCTTGGGAGCGGCGACCACAGGGCAGCGGTCGAAGTCCAGGTTTTCGGTGATGCGGGTTCGGGACCTGGCGAACTCAGCCAGGTAGGTTGAGATCCGGGTCTTTGCCGCGCCGAGGTCGTGGTTGTCGAGGTTCATGTTGAGGAGGTCCACATACCACGGCGGTTTGATCTCGGCGGAGAGATAGGCCCGCACGATCTCCCGCGCGATGGGCAGTGTGGTGGCCTTCGAGGTGTCGTGGACGTCCCGCGAAGAGGCGGAGACGAGCTTTGCGTACTCCTCGTCGAGCAGACGCAGCAGCAGCGCTTCGGTGAAGGCATCCCCTTCGTGCACGCCGACGGCGGAGTCGGCCGCCGTCAAAGCGGCCTTCTTGTGCAGCCACTCCCAGAGGATGCTGAGCCGGATCTCTCCCGTGGCCATGTCTTCCATGAGGTACAACACGTCGTCGTTGGCGAAGAAGTCGGCGGGCTTGAGGGCCGCGGCCTGCATTCCCTGTCCAAAGGCGTTGCCATACTGCAGGGCCACGCTCAGCAGATCGCGCGCTCCGCGCACGGTTCGGGGGGCAGGCTCCAGAAGTACGAGACCCGCTTCGTCTTCGGAGGTGTAGGTGAGGGGCGGGAACGGCCGGCCCAGCTGATTCAATGCGCCTTCCTTCTCCCAGACCGGTCGGACGATGTGAACCATCTTCCAGTGGGCGACCCATTTCCCGGAGGCTCCCTCGCGTTGTTCACGCTCGGCGCCGGCGATGGCCCGCTTCATGCCGCTCGCGACGCCTTCCTTCGAACCTACCGGGATATTGGGTTCCATCCCGCCTTGCCACAGCGCGCACTGTCCGTTCCGGTCGGGCGTGTTGACGGCCCGTCTAACGCGATCTTCGTAGTTCCGCATATAGCCGTAGGTCATCGTGATGGCGTCGATGTTGGGATTGACGAAATCGGCATCCCACGCGAGGGCATCCGAAACACTGTTGATGTAGTCCCAGCGTCCCGTGTTGAAACCTACAAAATGCCGCCCGAGCACGGCCCGGATCTCCATGAGCTGGAAACTCGCCTCCAGTTGCTCGATCAGCACGTAGACCTTGATCGCACCGACCCGCAGAGACAGGTGCGCTTCGAGTGTTGTCAGCATTCGCTCCCAGAGGGCGGCCTCCTCGGCCGTCTGAATCTTGGGCAGATACAATACGATCGTCCCGCCTTGGCGCCGGAGGTTCTCGTGGTTGTTGACGACGTACGTGGCCACGTCGACGATGGATGCCGAAAAGCCGATGCCACCCTTCAACCGAAGGTGCCGGTCGTCGAGATGGAGGCCGCGTGGCCGGAAGATCTTCGTGGTGGTGTCGAGTTGATCGAGCCAGTTGAAGACGATGGGTCGGCCGAAAAACGCCTGGCCCCACTCGTTCATCTCCGACGCCACTTTCTCCGCCACCTTCAGGAAGAGCGGATCTCGCGCGATGGCCAGCTTGAGGTTGCGCTGATTGTCGAGTGACATCGTGGCGATCTGGCCGAGGGCATCCTCGCCATCGAACATCCAACCGTCGGCGCCGGAGAGCAAGGCGTAGGCGACATTGCGGAGGCCGTTTTCGGCAGACGCGTGCGGCCGCGTGGCGGGCCCGGTTCCCTGAATCCACTGGCGGCGCAAGTCTTCCGGGATCTCGCTTCCCTCGAACCGTCCGGCCCGCCCGTCGGCTACCTTGAGGGAGGTTCCACCGATCAGGGACTCCGGGTCGAGGAAGGCGGGGCGCTTTCGATCACGGGCGCGGGCCGCGCGTCGCTCGATCCGTGCGGCCATCAGATCCCGTCGAGTCTCGTTCAAGGGCGCCAGGGCGACGATGGCGGCCCGGACTTCGCCGGTGAGGACATCGGGATACGCGTCGGCCACCCCCGGCCGGATCTGAATCGTTTCTCCGAAGGACCGAGGCGTCGGGTTCGTCAAGGCTTGCTCCTCCGGGCCGAGGATAGCCGATCCAGAACGTTCGTTCGGTTTAGGGCTCGGCCAGGGCCTTGGCGGGTTCGAGTCTACAGGCGCGCCACGCCGGGCCGATGCTCGCGCCAAGGGCGCAGAGCAACAAGACCAAGGCGACGATGGCGAAGGTCCAGGGATCGCGTCCAGAGACGCCGAAGAGCAGCGACTCGATGGCCTGTCCCTGGGCGAACGCTCCGACGCCCCCGATGATCACACCCGCGACGACCGCCCCGAGACCCTGTCTCAGCACGAGCCGGACCACATCGCCCGGACGAGCCCCAAGCGCCATGCGGACGCTGATCTCCCGCGTCCTCTGGCTGACGAGGTAGGCGATCACACCGTAGATCCCGATGGCGGCGAGGGCGAGTCCCACGAGGCCGAGACAGGAGAGGAGAAGGCGATTGAATCGCGTGACCGCGGTGGAGGCGGAGACGCGCGACGCCATGGTGGCGATGTCGTAGAGAGGCACGGTCGGATCGACGGCACTCACCGCACCGCGGACCGAAGACGTCAGGGCTTCCGGATTCCCTGAGGCCGCGCGGGCCACAAGGGTGATCGATCGGGCATTCGCATCGAAGGCACGGCGGGGGGCCTGATCCATCGGGAGATAGAACTCCGCCGGACCGCTTGAAGCAAGACCGCGGGCGCGAGTGTCTTTGACTACACCGACGACTTCCTTCCATGCGGGCTCGGCGTCGCTCCCTTCGCAGCAGGCGACGCGCTTGCCGATGGGGCTCTCGCCTGGCCAGGCCGAGCGGGCGAGGGTCTCATTGACAATCATCACTCGCGGGGCGCTCCGCTGGTCGAGGTCGGTGAAGGTTCGACCGGACCTGAGCGGCACGCGCATGGTTTCGAGATAGCGGGGCGTCACCAGTTGCATCCGGGCGTTGATTCGATTCGCAGGTGTGAGTTCGCGGCCCTCGATGCGAAGCCCGTACGTGACCTCGCCAATCATCGGGGGCCGGGTCGAGGCTGCGGCTTCCGCTACGCCGGGGGCCGCTATGAGTTCCGCCACGATCCACGCGACCGCGGCGGCGGGACGTTCTTCGCCCGGATAGGCGGAGGGCGGCAGAGCGAGGCGGGCGGAGAGGAGGTTGTCGGGATCGAAGCCGGGAGAGACGCGATCGAGGTTCGACCCGCTGCGGATGAGCAGGCCCGCGCCCATGAGCAGCATCAGGGCCAGGCCCACTTCCACGGCGACAAACGCCTGTCGAGCTCGGTCACGCACGCCGGAGGTCGAGCCCCGCGAAGCCTGGGCGGCGGTCGAGGAGAGGCCGGCCCGTGATTCCCGCAACGCGGGGATCAGGCCCGAGATGAGGGTCGACAGAAGTGTCGCAACGAACGCGATCAGAAGTGTCCCGGGATCGAGCCGCGCGTCGGCGAGGCGTGGCACGTCGGCGGGGCTTTGCGCGATGAAAATCGGCAGGGCCACCGCGGCGATGAAAATCCCCGCGCCCGCACCGAGGGCTGCGAGAACGAAGGCTTCGGTGATCAACTGACGGGCGATCCTGAAACGCCCGGCGCCAAGGGCGGCGCGGACCGAGATCTCCCGCGCGCGCGCGGCCCCCCGGGCCAGCAGGAGGCTTGCCACATTGACGCACGCGATCAGGAAGACGAGAGACACCGCGCCGAGGAGCACCAGCAGCCGCTGCCGGTAGTCGCCCACGATGCGATCGAGCAGCTTCGCGGCGACGAAAGTGCGGCCTTCGTTCTCGCGCGGCGCTGCTTCGAGCGTAGCGAGGGTCATGGCCCGCAGGTCGTCGGCGAGTTGGGCGTCGCTGACTCCGGGCCGCAAACGAGCGGTGATGCCGAGGTACTTGGCGTCGAAGCTTCGCTCGGCGTCAAACGCGATGGGCGTCCAGATCTCCGTCTCGTCCTCGGGCATGCCGAAGCTCTCGAGCATGACGCCGACCACGTTATGAGGGACACTGCTCAGGGAAACGCTGCGTCCGACCACTGCCGGGTCGGCTCCGAAGCGGCGAACGAAAAGGCGATGGCTGAGCACGGCTACTTTCGGCGCGCCCACCGCGTCCTCGGCCTCCGTGAATACGCGGCCGAGGGCTGGTTGAACTCCAAGGAGCGGGAAGTAGCTCGCGGTCACGTGGGTGCCGAGAACCCGCTCGGGCTCGCCGCCTTCGGTGAGATTGAAGGTGGCCCCGCTTCTTGCCGCGATGCTCTCGAGCGTGCGGGACCGTTCCTTCATGACGAAATAGTTGCCGACGGAAACCGCCCCGGGGCCGCCCTGCCAGGTGGTCGCGATGTCGACCAGGCGCTCGGAGTGCGGGAAGGGGAGCGGCCGGAGGACCACCGCGTCGAGCACGGTGAAGAGCGTGGTGGTCGCGCCGATGCCGAGACCCAGAGTGAGGACCGCCACGAGGGTGAAGACACGGTCTCGACGCAACTGCCGAAACGTGAAACGGACATCCTGAACGACTCCGGAGAAAGGGTGGGTGGGCATGGTGACTAAGACGCTGGCGAGGCCCGAGCGGTTAGCCGGATGCGATCCGGGGAACGAAGCGACCCCGACCCGAGTTCAAAGAAACGGTGTAGACAACCTACAGCCATGGGTGTAGGTTGCCTACATGGTCAAGCTGAATCCCACGTCGAATCGGGTCGATCTGTTGCAGGGGACCCTCGACCTTCTGATCCTGCAGACCCTGCAATGGGGCCCGCAGCACGG
>JANNJB010000217.1:0-2589 GCA_031405615.1 Vicinamibacteria bacterium
CAAATTTCAGTGCGCGCTCAAAGTTGTCGATGATGGGGTGGAAGGCGCTGTTGACGTAGTAGGGCGAGCACTGGAACCCGAGCGTTCCGCCGCTCCGGGCCTCCAACCGCTCGCGCAGTGCGCTTAGGATACGGCTCTTGCCGATGCCGGGTTCCCCCGAAAGCAGCACCACCTGGCCTTCGCCTTCCTGCGTAAGCTGCCAGCGCTCGAGCAGAAGTCCGATCTCCTGCTCGCGCCCCACCAGCGGAGTAAGTATGCCGCCGGTAGCTGCATCGAAGCGGCTCGCCGCAGCGCTCACGCCGAGGATGCGATAGGCATGCGTAGGTCGCGCAATACCCTTCAGCGTCTGTTCGCCCAGGTCCTCGTAGTCGAAAGTACCGCCCGCCAATCTTTGGACGCGCTCGCTCACCACTATGCTGCCTGGGGCTGCGATGGCTTGCAGCCGCGCAGCCAGGTTCATGGACTCGCCCACCGCACCCTTCTCTCCGGCCGCCACCACTACCAGACCCGTTGCCACGCCGATACGCACCTGCAGATGCCCGGCATCCGGGACATCGAGCCGGGTCAGCGATTCGATGATCTCGAGCCCTGCACGAATGGCGCGCTCGCCCTCACCTTCGTGCGCCAGAGGATAGCCGAAGAAGGCGACGATTCCGTCGCCGAGGCGCTGAAACACGTAACCCTCGTAGCGCGTCACACAGACCGCGCAGGCGTCTTCGTAGCTGCGGACAATGCGTTGGAGTACTTCTGGATCGACGCGGGATGCGAGCTCCGTGAAGCCCACCATGTCACAGAACAGTACGGTCAACTGCCGCCGCTCGCCCCCGCTGGCAGAGACTGCAGCGGGGCCAGGGGCAAGTTGAGTTACCTCCGAGCCATTCACGCACAAACGTCGCCCTCGGCGACGCGGTGCTCGGGCAGATTTTCGGCAGCAAAGACGTGAGCCGCACGGTCGCCAAGGACGCGGCGTCCAAGTCGGGGCTCGACCCGGCGCTGCTCAAAAAGATGCTGCCGATTCTGGCCATGCTTGTTGCCGGCTACATGGCAAAGCAGCGGGGCGGGGGCCAGGGCGCTCCGCAAAGCGAAGGACTCGGCGGCGCGCTCGGCGGTCTGCTCGGAGGCCTCCTCGGCGGCGGGGGAGGTGCTGGTTCCTCGAACCGTCAGGCGTCCGGCGGCCTCGCCTCGATGCTCGACATGAACGGCGACGGCAACCCGCTCGACGACATCCTGCGCATGGCCGGCAAGGCGATGCGTTGAGCGCTAAGAGGGCGTCTGGATGATCCGGACGACCAGCCGCTTCTGGATCAGGTGCACCTTCTCGCCCTTGTGAAGGGCAATGAAGGACCCGGACTGGTTGACGTAGTCGACGAGCCGCCGCTGGTTGGTTGGCGTGTCCAGAAAGACCTCGCCTTCGAAGCGGCCGCCGGGGCATTCGATCACCACCGCGCAACTCTCCATCCCGGTCGGCGTGTCTTCTTCGCGCGCCGGTGGAGGGGTGAAGCTCAGGCGGACAACCGAGCGGCGGGCGATCAGCTCGGTTCCCTGAGTGCCTGCCGGCCGGAAAGGAAAGAACATCGCCGCGTCGCTGGTCCACGCATCCACCGACTGGGACGCGGGAACGAAGATCGCGCCGCGCTGCACGCGGCTGTCGGTGAACTGAAGTTCCACTTCGATCGAAGTGGTGGGTACGCGGAACTCTTCCATTGAATCCTCCTCCTGGCCCCTACCCCTGTGGGGTGGGCGCCACCCTTGGCTTCGCGCATTGCGAGCACAGGGCGATGTAATTGACGGCCGCGGGCGGAAACGAGTGGCTGTCGCCCGTGAAAACCGGGGACCAGCGCGACGAGGCGGGTTCGCCGATGAGCGGCTGGAAACACCGCTCCGATGACTGATGGCATCCGCTTCGCTCACATTCGCATCGGCTGGCCGCGCGTTCCTTGAGCTGCTGTATGAATTCCGCTGGAAAGTTCATCTTGTCTACCTGGCCCCGGTCGTAAGACTACGACGGTTCGGCGCGATCGCGAACAGGTGCTCGGCCCCGCGGATGTAGATGGTCCCGCGGGACAGCGCCGGCGATGCCCACACCGGCTCGTCCAGCGTATTCGTGGCGAGTACCTCGAACTTCGGCCCGGCCCGGATCACGAAGGTCGTGCCGTTGTCGCTCGTCACCAGCAGCTTGTCTTCAAACGCGACCAGCGAGGCGCGGATCTGCGCCGGCACGGGCACGCGGCCGCCTTCGTAGACCACTTCACCGGTGTCGACGTTGAGGCAGGTCAGGATGCCGCCGTCGCTCACGAGATAGACGTAGTTGCCGTGAACGATGGGCGAAGCGACGTATGCCGTTCCCTTGCCGTGACGCCAGACGATCGAAGGCGAGTCGGTTAGGTCGCCCGTTCCGCCGAGGCGGATGGCGAGAGCGCGTTTGGCCTGGCTGCCCGCGGTCAGGATGACGAGACCGTTGCCGGTCACCGGACTCGGGATCGGATGGCTCTCGGTGCCGTTCGTCACGGGCAGCGGCGTACTCGGCGAACGCGCCCTTGCTGATGCCGAACACCTCGTCACCTGCCTGGAACCGGGTGACCTCACGTC
>JANNJB010000218.1:0-1587 GCA_031405615.1 Vicinamibacteria bacterium
GCTGCGGGAACTTGAAGTCGGCATTGGTCAGGGCCAGCTCATACGTCGCGGCGGGCGCGCCCGTGACCGCAGTGGGTTTGTAGCGGTCGGGATTCGGGTTGAAGGGCCGGGCGGTGGTGTTGTTGAGCTGCTCGAAGCCGGTGAGCACGCCGGTGTTCCCGACCTGGTTCGAGATCCAGACGTACAGCGGAGGGCCGGAGAAGAGGCCCGTGCCGCCGCGCACCTGGGTGGTCGCGTCGCCGCTTGGGTCCCAGTTGAAGCCCACGCGGGGCGAGATCTGAACGGTGGAGTCAGGCAGCTTCTTGCTCTCGTACTTCACGGGCTGACCGTTCTCATCACGGAACGTCAGGGCATCGGCGGCCGCGTTCTGGAAGCCGGTGTCGCCGAAAGAAGGCCGGTCGAAGCGGACACCCGCGGTGACCTTCAGGTTCTTGTTGACCTGCCACTCGTCCTGCGCGTAGATGCCGGCGTACCAGACTTCGAGGGGCTGCGTGGGCTTCTCGAGGCCGGGGATGTTGTTGTAGCGCACCTGGAAACGAGCCAGGGTCACCGGGGAGGTGGTGCGGTTCGGGTTTGCGAGGAAGCCGCGCGCGTCGGTGTAGAAGTCGGCGAGGGAGTTGTAGACATAAGCGCTCTGCGCGCCGGGGAAGAACACGTTCTCCGACTCATAGCGCTCGGCGGTCACGCCGAAAGTGAAGGAGTGGTTGTTCCGGTGCATCGTGAAGTTGTTCTGCACCTGGAAGTTCTAGTAGCGCAGCTCGATGTTCGGGGTGAAGGGCTCGAAGCCGAATGTCGTGTAAACGGTGTTCGCCTCAAGGATGTCGACCATGGGAAAGAACGTCCCCCGCGAGTCGCGGCTCTCGTCCGACTTCGAGTAGCCGACGATGAGGCTGTTCGCCTTGTTCGCGCCGATGATCGAGTTCCACTCCGCGACGCCGGATCGGATGTTCTCGAGGATCATGTAGTTCGAGTTCTGGAAGTTGAGGCCGGTCGAGCGGGTGCGGCGGTTGCCGAAGCCGAGGGACGATGAGTCGGACAAGAGCACATCCGTGTTCGAGTCGAGCTGGGAGTAACGGAAGCTGAACTTGTTCCGGTCATTCATGTTGTAGTCCAGTTTGCCGAGGTAGCGGCGGGACGGCGTCTCGTGCGCGTAGTCCTGGTAGGGGCCGGTCTCGTAATTGAAACTGCTCTTCAGGAACGACTGGAGCGCATCGAGGTCGGAGGCGAGGACGCGGGTCACGTTGCCGGCGACGGTCTCACCGCCCCGGTTCGCGCGCCAGGTGGTTCCCGGCTGTTCGAGGGCGTCATCCTCGGCGCTGACGAAGAAGAAGAGCTTGTTCTTGAAGACCGGGCCGGAAACCCATCCGCCGTACTTCTTGAAATCGAAAGTACCGGGGTTGATCGTACTCGCCCCGGCGGTGGTGCCGACCATGCTCTGGTCGCGGAACCGGTAGTAGAGGGAGCCCGCGAAGGAGTTTGTGCCGCTTCGCGTGACGGTGTTGACGCTGGCGCCGACGAAGTGGCCTTGCCGCACGTCGTAGGGAGCGACGCTGACCTGGATCTGCTCGATCGCCGCCATCGAGATAG
>JANNJB010000219.1:0-24536 GCA_031405615.1 Vicinamibacteria bacterium
TGGTGTGGCGGAACACGCCGCCTGCTTTCGTTTACCGATGCTTGAAGTGACCTCGCAACCCTGCTACTTAAGCAGGTAGCTCATCATCCGGAAACCGCGAGCGCCGTCCTTCACGAGGGTGACGGACTCGGAGCCATTCGCATGCTTCTCGAACACGGTGGTGAAGCGGACCGTGATGTACTTCCCGGGGGGAAGGTTTGGAATTGCGGTCCGGACCTCGTGACTGATGAACGTACGGGTGACGAGCTTCCCCATCGTCGGCCGCGCGCCCCCCAGGCCCTTGGCCCACTCCGGCTTGGCCTGAGCTTTCTGGAAGGACGTTGCCGCCTCATCCCAGGTGGTTTCGAACTTCCCTGCATCGACGAGGGCCAGCCAGTCGAGCGCAGCCTTCTTCGCGAGGGCGACATCGGGGTCGGAGTCCTTCGCGGCCGGCGCGGCCTTGGCGTCCGCCTTCGGGGCGGCCATGGGCTGAGCCTCGGCGGAGATCGAGAGCGACAAGGCGAGCAGGGCCGAAGCGGGGTAGCGGAGGAAGTTCAGGATTCGTTCACTCATGCCGTGATTATAAGGATGTCGCCGAAGCGCCCCCAACCCGGGCGGCCAGCTCAGGGCTTCTTCGTCAGCACCCGGCCCGGGCGGGCGCCCGTGGGCTTGCCCTCCCACACGAGTTCGCCCGACACCCACACTTTCTCGATGCCCGATGAAAGACGAAGCGGCTCAGTGAAAGTCGCATTGTCGATCACGGTACGGGGATCGAAGAGGACCAGATCGGCCACCTTGCCGACCGCAATCGTGCCGCGATCCTCGAGGCCGAGGCGTGATGCGGGCAACGAGGTCATCTTCCGGATCGCTTCCTCCAGGGTCAGCCATTTACGTTCGCGCACGAAGCGGCCGAGCACCCTCGGGAAACTCCCGGCCCCCCGGGGGTGGCGGTAGGAGGTCCCGCCGTCGCTCGAAACCATCGTCCACGGCCAGGCATAGAAGGCACGGATGTCCTCGTCGATCATCGACTTCACCACCACGGAGGCGCCGCCATTCCGAGCGATCTCGATGAAGAGGTCGATCGGCGTGATCCCGCGCGCGGCCGCGATCTCGGTCATCGTCTTGAATTCGAACGAGGCCTCCTTCGCATAGGAGGTGATCAGCACATTCGAGGCTCCGCCCACATCGGCGAGGCCTCGAGCGACGCTCTCGGGATCGTCGTACTTCTTGTTCGGGATGAGGACGAGGATCGTCGAACTCCACGCCTCCCACGGGTAGCAGTCCGCGGTGACGTAACCCCGCGCTTCCGAGCCTCGTCGAAAAGGCGGAGAGCGTCTTTCGCCTTGCCCCAGACCGAAGCCGTGCCCACCTTGATGTGGGTGTTCTGCACCGGGACCAACGCCAGCTCGCCGATGTTCACGAGTTCGGCCATCGCTTCAAGCGCCTTGTCGGCCTCGTCGCGGATGTGGGAGATGTAGAAGCCCTGATGGCGGGCGGCGACCCGGGCGAGCGAGACCACTTCGTCGGTCGCCGCGTAACCGCCGACCTCGTATTCGAGGCCGCTCGACAGGCACAGCGCTCCTTCTTTGAAACCCTGATCGACGAGCGCTTCCATCCGCGCCACCTCGTCGGGGCGAGCCGTGCGCTTGTAGTCTTCGCCCATGACCCGGGAGCGGACACTCGCGTGACCCACGCAGGTCGCCACGTTCACCGTGGCGGGCGCGTTGCGCCGGGAGTCGAGGTACTCGGCGATGGGGAGCGGAGAGCTGCCGTCCTGACCAACGAGCAGCGTGGTGATGCCCTGCGAGATCTGGGAGATCGCGAGGGGCTCCCGCGCGAGGCCGCTCGTCGAATGATTGTGGACATCGATGAAACCCGGGGCGAGGACTCTTCCCTTGCCTTCGATGGTGATCTCACCCCGACGCCGCGCGATCTCTCCCACCGCGACGATTCGGCCGTTCTCGATCCGCACATCCGCGGCTCTCAGCGGGCCTCCGGTTCCATCAGCCACCCGGGCGCGCCGGATCACCACGGATTGCGCGGATGCCGCGTCGGCGAGCGCGATCGCGAGGAGAGGCCCCACAAGAAGAACGCGTGCTCTCGAAGTCATCATGTCGTTGCGATGTTACGGGACCGGCGAGCGGCTACACTTCGGGACCGGAGCCCTGATAAGGAGTCGTCATGCGTATCGATCACCCTCTCAAGATGAAGGCCCTCGCGCCGGTGGCGGTGGTTTCGCTCGGTTTCGCCGCCCTCGCCCTCGCCCAGCCGCCCGGACCTGCACCGGAACCGGCAGCGGCAGCGGCCGACGATCCGGTGGCCACACTCGTCCGCCAGCTTGAGCTCGAAAAGTACAAGGCCACCATCAAAGGCCTGACGGCGTTCGGCGACCGGCGACAGGGTACGGAACGAAACCGCAAGGCGAACGACTGGATCGAGGCCCAGCTCAAGAGCTACGGCTGCACGAACACTGAGCGCATCCAGTACGACTTCACTCAGCCGACACCTCGACCAACGCCCGTGCCGGGCGCTTCGCCTTCGGGTCCGCCTCAAGGATTCGCCGGCCGCGGCGGGCCGCGCAGCGGGGGCCTCGGGGGTCCTCAAGGACAAGGCGGCAGCAGACTCTTCGGCAACCGCGCGCGGACCGGCGTCAACAATGACCCGATGCTTCAGCCCGACGAGACCCTCCGCGCCCTGAACACGGAGCAGACGCCGCCCGGCATGACGCCGCGCGAGCAGGTTTACTGCACGAAGATCGGAACGAAATTCCCGAACGAGATGTACATCGTGGGCGGGCACATGGACGGGCTCGGGTGGGGTGAGGCGGCCAACGACGACGGCTCGGGAACCGCCATCGTGATGGAACTCGCGCGCATCCTCCATCAGCCCGGTGTTGCGACCGAACGCTCGATCCGTTTCATCCTCTTCAACAACGAAGAGTCGGGTCTCAATGGCGCGGTGGCGTACGTCGCTCAGCGGAAAGACCTCCAGGGCATCGAGGAGCCGAAAGGTTCCGGGCGGTACCCCGAACCGACGTGGCTGGGCATGATTCAGCACGACATGATGTTGTGGGATCACGGCATGCCGATACCGAAGCTCGACGCCACGGGCAGGCAGGAGACCGATGCAAACGGCCGACCCATTTTCGTGTCGCCGAAAGAACAGAGGCTCGAGGCGGACGTGAACATCGAGTTCCAAAAGGCCGCGAAGCAGGCGGACGCGGCGGCGAAACTCGCCTGGCACTTCCGCGCCGCCAACGACAGGTACGCGACTGACTACCCCGCGGCGGTGGGCTTCCATATGTCCAACACCGATTCGATGCCGTTCATGGATCTGATCCCCGCGATCAGCCTGCGCGAGAACGAACGCGGCATGCACATCGGCGCGGGCTGGGACCCGAACTGGCATCAGCCGACCGACGTCTTCACGACCTATTCGGACAAGGATTTCCGGCTGGGCCTCAATGCCGCGCAGACCACCCTCGCGGCGATCGCCCAGCTCACCGGCGTTACGATCAGGAAGTAGAGGAGTGCGAACACTCCTCCTCGCGTTCCTCGCCACACTGAGCCTCGGCGGCCCACCGGTCGCCCGGGCGGCGGACACACCCGCAGACGCAAGGACCGAGGTTCGCGCATTGTGGGTGGACGGATTCCACGCGGGAATCCGTTCAAGGGACGAGGTCGACGAACTCGTCGAACGCGCGACGCGCGCGAACTTCAACACGCTGTTCGTGCAGGTGCGTCGCCGGGGAGACTCCCTCTATACGGGCGGACTCGAGCCGGCCCTCGACGATCCCAACTATTCCCCGGACTTCGATGGTCTCGCCGCCGTGGTCGAAGCGGGACATCGCGCCGGCCTCAAAGTGCACGCCTGGATCAACGCCATGCCGATCTGGCGCGACGAAGCCACGCCGAAAGATCCCCGACACGTCTTCAATCTCCACGGCCCGGACCGCACCGGACCGGAGGACTGGCTCACGCGCAACCGCGAGGGCGTCATGAAGTTCCCCGTGGGCTACTTCCTCGATCCCGGGCATCCCGCGGCGCAGGAACACCTGGTCTCGGTCTATCTCGACATCACGCGGCGGTACGCGATCGATGGCATTCACTTCGACTACATCCGCTACCCGGAGACCGAGGAACGTCTGCCCCGCGGTTCGAATGTCGGCTACAACGCAGTGAGCCTCGCCCGATTCCAGCGCGCCACCGGACGAACCGACTTGCCCGCTCCGGACGACGAAGCCTGGACGCGATGGCGGCGTCAGCAGGTCACGGAACTCGTAAGGCGCGTTTCGATCGAGGCGCGGGCGATCCGCCCGAAGATCCAGGTGAGTGCCGCCACCATCGCATGGGGCGCGCCGCCCGTATCGAGGAAGGACTTCGAGAACGTGTCGCCGATGCAGAGGATCTTCCAGAACTGGCGCGACTGGCTGGGCGAGGGCCTGCTGGATACAGCGGCGCCGATGAACTACGCGCGCGAACATGATCCGCGAGTGCGGGAGTGGTTCAACGGCTGGATCTCGTGGGAGAAGCGCAACAAGAAGGACCGGCATCTGGTCGTGGGAGTCGGGGCGTACCTCAACACAGAGGCGGCGGTCCTGGACCAGGTTTCGCGGACCCGGGACAAGTCCGGGAAACATCGTGCTGACGGTGTTTCCTTCTTCTCGTACTTCCGGCCGTCATCGAAAGGCGGCGGCGAGGAACTAGCCGGCAACGCGGAGCCCGCGCCGGATCGGCTCGACTTCCTCGTCCAAGGCGTGGAGGGCAGGAGCGGCGTCTTCACCGAGCGCGCGGCGGTTCCCGCTCTGCCCTGGATCGAGCGACCCACGCGCGGTTTCATCGCCGGCCGCGCGGTCGATAGCGAAGGCAGACCGCTCGATGGCGCGACGGTGCGCGTCAAGCGGACGGGATGGTTCAGGCGAACCACCCGCGTGACCACCGACGGCAACGGCTGGTTCGGCATCTCGCAACGATCACCGGGGCGGTATGAGATCCGCCTGGAATCGGCGCAAGGATCGAGCGGAACTTCAGTCACGGTCGAAGTACGCGCGGGTGCGGTGACCCGCCTCGACTCCACGCTGATCGGCAGCCGTTGAACACCTCATCACGAAAGGCCTGACCCCCATGAACAAACGTGGTTTCCTGCGAACTCTTGGCGGCGCCTCGGTGGGGTTGGGCCTTGGCGATGTCGCTCCACTTTTCGCCGAAGTCCAGGCGACGCCGCCGACTGAGTTGGCGTCCGACGAGCGCTTCTGGGCGGGCGTCCGGGCGAAGTACAAGCTGAAGCCCGACTACATCAACCTGGAGAACGGCTACTACTGCATGCAGCCTCAGGAGGTGCTCGAGGCCTTCATCGCGAGAGTTCGCGAGGTGAATACCGAGGCGTCTTACTACATGCGCACGCGGCAGAACTCGGAGAAGGATGCGGTCCGCACTCGTCTCGCCGGCCTCGCGGGTTGTTCCCCGGACGAGCTGATCATCACCCGTAACACCACGGAGTCGCTCGACACCGTGATCGCGGGCTTCGATTGGAAAGCGGGCGACGAGGCGGTGATGGCCGATCAGGATTACGGGGCGATGCTCGAGATGTTCGACCTGCAGGCGCGCCGCTACGGGATGGTGAATCGGCGGGTGTCGCTTCCCCTCGATCCGAAATCAGATGACGAGATCGTGTCGCTGTACGCCGATGCGATTACGCCGCGCACCCGGCTCCTGATGGTCTGCCACATGGTCAACATCAGCGGACACATCCTGCCGGTGCGGAAGATCGCCGACATGGCTCACGCGCGCGGGGTTCAGGTGATGGTCGATGGAGCCCACGCTTTCGCGCACCTCCAGTTCGCCATTCCCGACCTCGACTGCGATTACTACGGGGCGAGCCTCCACAAATGGCTCGGCGCCAACCTTGGCGCGGGGATCCTGTACGTGCGACGGGACCGGATCGAGAAACTCTGGCCGATCTACGGAGACAAGAATTTCGCGGACGGGGACATCCGCAAGCTCAATCACACGGGCACGCACCCGGTCCACACCGACCTCGCGATCATGAACGCGATCGACTTTCACGAGAGCATCGGCATCGCTCGCAAGGAGGCGCGGCTGCGTCACCTCCAGAATCATTGGACGCGACAGGTTCGCGGCCACGCGCGGATCCGCCTCAACACGCCCACCGACCCCAAGCGCTCCTGTGCGATCGCCAACGTGGGCATCGAGGGCATCGCCCCGCGCGACCTCGCGAAGACCCTCCTCGAGAAACACCGCATCTGGACGGTGGGCATCCAGACCGCGAACGTCCACGGCGTCCGCATCACTCCGCATCTCTTCACCACCACCGCGGAACTGGACATTTTCGTAGCCGCCCTCAAGGCCATAGCCACAACCTGACGGTTCGCCAGGGACGCAGACGCGGCCTCAGACACCCACCCGCGCCGGCGGGAGCGGTGCGGCTGTCTTCGCGCGGAAGAGCTGAAAGTCCGAAGAGAGTCCGTGGTTCTCGAGGCGCTCCATCTCCCGAGCGAGGTACGACATGACCAGAGGATGCGTGGCCGAAAACCTGAGGTCCTCACGCCGGTCAAGCGCGAAGTCGAAGATCACCGCGATTCGAACGTCGGCGGCTTTTATGGTGGCGATCATTCCCTGTTGCACAGACTCGGAGGCAGGAAAGACGCAGTAGGAATCGTAAACCGGGCACTTCAAGCCGAGTATTGGATAAAGCGACACGAGCATGGGTAGCGCCAGGAGTCCACACTCACCCGCGCGTTCCTCGCGGCAAAGCTCCGAAACCTTCTCCGCGAGTGACGCCTCCCACCGGAGCGCCCACACATCATGTGAGCCAATTCTCATTGACTGGAAGCTACCCGGAGACTGGCGCTGCTGAAAAAAATAAGTCAAAGGCAACATGGTCGCCCAGGAACCGGCGGCGAGACCCATCAAGACGAGAGTCGAACCGGGGAGCAAGGCGGAAAAGCAGCAGACGAGCAACACGACGGGGGCCATGGATTGCGCGAGATGCGACGCATCCGCCCGACTGAAGGCGGGGTGCCAGCCGACAATGCCCAAGGCCGCCGCAGCAATCAAGCCCGGCCGCGTGGGCGCTGACGAAGCGGCGGGATCGATCGCAAGCCAGACGAGCGCCAGTGCGGGCAGGAGGGGGAGAGACAGGAAAAGAAGCTGGAGCGTTATCTGCCTGGCCCGTGAGGGGCCTGCACCGAGGGGTGGCTCGCGCCAGGGCCAGGGAATCGGAAGCGGGAGATTGGTGGCGCCGCGTGCGACGATGGAGCGAACCCGCCGCTCGAAAAAAGCGCCAGCGACTTCGGGAATGCAGCAGTAGGCCAGGAACGGGATCATCCCGCTTAAAACCCCGAGAGCGGTCCAACTGAAAAGGTCCCCTAAATCCCAGGGTAGCGGCACAACCCAAAGCACGAGGAGGGCAGCTCCCAGGTACAAGAAGAAGTTGAAGCCGACAAGAAGCGCGCCTCCGGCGACCACGCCGACCACGAAAGCCGGAAGCGGGGCCGGGTTCAACACGAGCCATACGGTGGCCGCGAATCCCATAAACCACAGAGAAGGCTCAAAGAGCTTGTAGGCGGGGTGGGCCCATGAGGCGAGTATCAGCCCGGAGAGAAGGACCTCAATCCAGTCAAGGCCCAAGGCCCGAAGGGACGTAAGTGCGGTGGAGAGAGCGAGAAAGTAGAACGCATGGGTAGCGAAACGAAAGACCCCTAGACCCCTTCCAAAGGCCGCGGCCCAGATTCCGTACCAGAAGTACCGCCCAGGCTCGTAGGACTTGAAATCGCGGTGCGGCAACTCGCCTTCCAGGAGGCGCAGCACGCCGTACCAGACATAGCCCTCATCCGGCGTGACCCGATCGCGCTGGTGAAGTGCGAACAGCCCGACGGACAGAACCAGCGCCAGTCCGAGACACGCGAAAGCTTCCTCGATGAGCATGGTTTGGCTCGAACGCAGCACTATAATCTTGGCGGAGTGCATGGACAGCCCCGCTTCGCATGACACAGGAACGACGTTCTCCGCGGAACGGCTGGACGTCATTGCGAGGCGAGAGCATGATCACTTCTGGCACGAGCCGCGGCGACGGCTGTTGCTCGAAACGCTTGCGGAAGCCGACGTCAAATCGCACGGCCCCCTCCTCGATGTGGGTTGCGGAACCGGGGCCCTCGTGCACGAACTTTCCCGCCAAGGGTATGACGCCTACGGTGTCGACCCCTGGGTGGGTGCACGGAACCTGCCAGGCGAAAAGTTTCGTCAGGGGACCATCAATCACCTACCCTTTCCGGACGCAACGTTCGCCTCGGTGTGCGCGTTCGATGTCATCGAACACGTCGAGGAAGCGGAGGCCTTTCTAGAAATCAGCCGAGTGCTTCGGCCAGGTGGCCGCTTGTTCGTCAGCGTTCCGGCCCACGCCTTCCTATGGAGCCCGCGAGACGATCGCGCCAGGCATCGTCGTCGCTACTCGCGGGCCTCGCTCGGCCGAAGTCTGGCAAAAGGCGGGTATCGAGTGGTTCGTCTGTTTGGCTTCCAGTTCCTGCTCCTTCCCGCCATGGCGATCCACCGGATCGCCGCACGCCAAAAGGATCGGCTGGAAGCGATCGACCACGAGGACGAGCCCGCCTCTGCGATGAACCGGTGGCTCCGTCGGGTCAACCTGGCCGAGATCTGGCTCGGACGCTTTTGGCGTCCGCCTACTGGGACCAGCCTGATCGCGGTCGCCCGCCGTTCCTGAGCATGGACGTCCTCCTCTTTACGTTCGACTCCGAATACGGAGCGGCGGCCACACACTCGGGCATGGCGGGGATCGTGGTGGACTGGGAGTGGCACGGAAAGTCCCTTCGCCAGGCAGGCGCCGACACCGAAATCAGCCGCGGGACCGATGAGGATCTGGCGCGGATGCGGGCCGCCGTCAAGGGCCGGGTCATTTGCCGGGTCAACAACAAGCCGGGAACCCGAATAGCCGAGGCCCGTCGGGCCGTTGATCTTGGCGCGGACGAGATCTGGCTACCCATGGTGCGGGGTGTCGCCGAAGTCGAGGAGTGCCTGGCCGCCATTTCAGGAAGAGCGGAGCTTGGAGTTCTCGTGGAAACCCGGGAGGCGCTCGAGCTCGGCCCACACTTATCCAAACTGCCTGTCACCGGAGTCTTTATTGGCTTGCATGATCTTCGGCTGGAGCTCCAGGGGGCGGGTTTGTTCGACCCCCTCCTGAATGGCGCCGTCGATTCGTTCCGCGCCTCTTACAGCGGACGCCTCGGTGTGGCGGGGCTTACGCATCCAGACGCCGGCCATCCCGTTCCCCAACGCCTCCTGCTCGCCGAAATGTCGCGACTCCGCTGCGTCTTCGGGATCGCCCGGCGGAGCTTTCGCGCGAACGTACCGCCCGAGAGAATCGCTCAAACCCTGACCGCCATCAGTGCAGAGATGGAACGCCTGGCCGCACGGGATGAGGTGGAGATCGAACACGACCGCGCGCGCTTGCGCGAAGCCGTCGCCCAGGTTTCCTCCGCGGACGCCGCATGCGCGTCTTGATCCTGGGTGGCGCTGGAGCTATCGGTTCGGCAATCACGAGGCGCGCGGCGGCGCGGGGCTTCGAAGCCCATGCCGTGGTTCGGGAGTCAACTCGCCTCGTTCGCCCCGGGCCATCGTCACCCGATTCGGTCCACCGGTGTGACATATCCGACGCGGGGGCCGTGACTGAGCTTGTCGGCCGCATTCGTCCTGACTTGATCGTGCAAGCCGCGTTCCCTTCCGGCCACGCGCGCCATGATGATGAGCGTCGCGAGCTCCTGCTCGGCATGTGCGGAAGCGTGCTCGGGCTGATGACCGCCCTTCGAAAGGCGAGGTTCGAGGGGCGCCTGGCGCTGCTTGGCAGCGCTATGAGTTACGGCAGCGGGGAGGGCCCGCGACGTACCGACGATCCCCTCCGCCCGGAGACTTTCCGCGGCGCCGTGAAGGCCTCGGAGAGCACGCTGGCCGCGCAGATGGCGAACGAGTTCGGCCTGTCCCTGACGGAACTGCGGATCTTCACCGGCTACGGTCCGTTCGAACAACGCGAGCGGCTCCTTCCTCAACTCCTGAGGGCTGCGCTTACCGCGGAGCGGGTGCGCTTGACCGCGCAGCCGTTCTATCGCGACTGGGTCCACTACGACGATATCGCCGACGCCTGCTTCGCAGCGGCAGACTCTGCGAGGCCGAAGGCCAGCGTATTCAATGTTTGCTCGGGACGGCTGTTTTCGACTCATCAAGTAGCGGCGATGGTTGCGGACCTCGCGGGGCGGGATCTTGTGGCCGTCGAACCCTTCGATGGAGACGATCAATACGGGCGGGCTGAGGCCGGTTTGTTGCCGGCTGAAAGCGATGGCCTCGCATGGCAACCGCGAGTCACTCTTGAGGCTGGGCTAAGGCAATGTTGGGAGTGGGCGCGCTCGCGCGAGGGCTCAACCTACCTCCTCGAAAGTGGCGCAAGACCGACATGACGCTTGCGAATGACAGCCCTGGCCCAGTTCCCCAATTGAGCTGGATCGTGCCGATGTACCGCACGAGCGCGCACCTCGATGAGCTTCTCGAGCGGATCGGCGCCACTTCGGCTGTAATGGGCCTCTCTCACGAAGTCATCCTCATCAACGACGCCTGCCCCGAAGACGGCGCGGCCGCAGACAAGGCGGCCAGCGTACGGCCAGCCGTGAGTGTCGTCCATCACGCCCACAATCAGGGTCAGGATGCGGCGATCCGCTCCGGCCTGCGGCTCTGCCGGGCGGACTGGGCGGTGGCGATCGATGCGGACCTTCAGGATCCTCCGGAAGCGGTCCTCCATCTGTGGGCCGCGCGCGAGGCGGGCATCGATGCGGCTTTCGCCAATCGGGTGGGTCTCTACACGTCGCCCGGGCGCCGCCTCACCTCCCTGGTCTACCGGCGCCTCGCCTCACTTCTGGCCGGCTTGCCCACGGGAGCGTGCCTCTTTCTGTTGATGAATCGGCGCCTCATCGATCGAGTCGCGGCAACCACCGGGGGGCGGATCTCGATTCTCGCCATCGTGGCCGCGGCCCAAGGGCGCTGGGCCACCGTCCTCATCACACGGAATCCGCGCCCGTCCGGGCGCTCGGCCTACAGCGGGCTGCGCCGTCTCGACAAGGCGCTCGTATCGCTGTGGCAGATACTCAGGTCGCGCCACTTCAGCAAGACTCTGTAGAGTGGCTCCAAGGTCATGAGTCCCCCCTCTGGATCCGCGAAGCTGACTCCCGCGCTGGAGGCCCAGACCGCCTATTTCGCCACCCGGCGTCCCGTCCGCATGCAGCCCGCGGACACGCCCTACATCCGTCGCCATTTAGCGGAGGTCTCCGAGGCGTGCCGCCTTGGAGGCGGAGAGGTTCTGTGCGAATGGGGCTCAGGTCTAGGCCGTTTCTCGGAGCTCGCGTTGGGCCACGGGAGGAGGCTCACGGGAATCGAACTCTCGCCAAGCCTGGCCGCGGAATGCCGGGAACGGCTTGCGGGCCGCAACGACGTGCGCATCGAAACCGGCGACATCGCCAGCGTGCTGGGCCAGGGGACCGATCGGTTCGATCTCATGCTCGGCTTCTTTGTCCTCCACCACCTCCCCGAATTGCCCGCGTATTTCCGGGCGGCCGCGGCAGCACTTCGGCCTGGGGGCCGCATGGCCTTCGCGGAACCAAACCCCTTCCATCCGCTTTTCCCCGTCCAGATCCTGTTGACCCCGGGAATGCGCTGGAGCGCCGAAGCCGGCATCTATCGGCTCTACCCTCAAGCCATTCGCCGGGCCGCTCTCGATGCGGGCTTCGCGCGGGTGGACATCGCGCGTTACGGGGCGCTGCCGCGGAGCCCTTACAATCTTCTGGCTCGGGCCAGGGTCGAGCGCGTCGTCGAGCGGTTCGTGCCCGACGTGGTGAAGCCTTTCCAGACCATCGTGGCCTGGCGTTGAAGTTCGCGGCTGATGTCGAACGAAACTGACCGGACGAGAGAAGCCGCGGCGCGACGCTTCGCGAGCGTGCTTTTTGTGGCCGACCACCTCGAAGGGGTCCCCTACGAGGATCTGCGTCACGCGATCGCGACGCACTCCTTCGTCTGCGTGCGGGGACTGTTCGAGCGCGAAGCGGTGCGGAGGACACTCGATGGCATTCGCGAACACTTCAGGCCGAAGGACGACCGTCGGCACAATCCCCTCGACTCGAACGCCGCGCGTAGCAACTTTCAGAAGCTTCAGATAGGGGCGAACTCCGGAGTCAACAGTCGAAGGACCCTCGGCCGGTTCATGCGCGTGCTCTACAACCCGATCTTCGCCGACGACGTGCTGGGCATGCGCGAGACGTTCATCAAACTGGCGAAGTTTCGAAATCACCTCTACCGCCTTCCCGTTGACCACGCGGTAACGGGCACAGACGATGGCTTCTGGACCTGTTCGCGCCTCCTTCAATACCCGACGGGCGGCGGCTTCATCGTCCCACATCGCGACATGTACGCGCAAATCGCCACCACCGACGCTGGCCTCGGCTACTTCCAGCCCCTCCTGCTCATGACGGAGAAGGGTCGCGACTTCCAACAGGGAGGGGCCTACGTGGACGTTGGCGAAGAGCGGTTTTACTACGAGGAGTTCTGCCAGTCCGGAGACGTGATCGTCTACGACGGTCGGTCCGTGCACGGCGTGTCCGACATCGACCCGCTCTCCGATCTTGAGCTCGTTGCCTTCTCGGGCCGAGTGGTTGCCCTCGCGTCCCTGTTCAAACTGCTCAATCCCGACACCAACGACTACGAAGAGATGGGAAAGCGCGCCAGACGCCTTCAAGCCGACTGAGAGGCCCTGACCAACGGCGCCCTTCGAGCCGCCCCGATCACGCGTGGCGATACGACTCGGATCGCCGTCACCACATAGCGCAACGGACCACCGGGGGCGATGGCGTCGAACGGGTAACACGTGATGAGGGTGAGACGATCGTCGCCGAAGTCGCCGAGCAGATCCGCACGGCGGTGGTCGACGATGTCCATCTTCACGACCTCGTAGTCGTGGAGTTCACCGTCGCGCCCCTCCATGAGCAGGGTATCGCCCCGCTCCAGGTCCCGGAGGAAGCGGAAATGGGTGTCGCGATGGCCCGCGATCACCACATTCCCGGTCTCTCCCGGCCTCGCTGTCCCCGTCACATGGCCCGGGCCGAACGCGAGCGTCCGGCCGCTGCCCCCGTCGAGCACGATCATGTCGACGCGATGCATCGGGGCGCCGAGCCGGGCCACGGGCGTGGTGTCCGCCCATGGCCACGGCTTCGGTGGACCTCCCTTCTTTGAAGTCTGAGCCCACGCCCGAAGGATCAAGGCCTGGGCGAGGGACGCCTTCGAATGAATGTAGGCGCCCCTCGCCATCTGACCGACACCCCAGCAGATGAAGACCAGTGCCGCGATCTGAAGAGCCCGGCGCTTCACAACCGCTTCCCCGCAGCGAAGAGAACCGCCGCCGCGATCGAGGCCGCGATGCCCTGAAGCAGGAACAGGGTCGCCGGAGTCGCCGACTGGGGCAGCGTGCCCAAGGCCGAACCGTGCGGCGTGTTCGCCGGAATCATCACGCTCTCCATCGACTCCTCAGCGGGCCTCACCGGAGTCAAATCGACGGCGACGAGACTGGTGTGCCGGGTGACCAGATGGTGAGTGAGGCCGAGCGAAACCACTTCCGTGCGCACGGCTTCGGGATCAGCGCCTTCGTGGACGCCGTCCAGGAGCGACTGGATCTTCCGCCGTGCCCACAAGACGTTGATGCCGCGACCCGTCTGCGCCTTCTCGAGCGGCGCCACCGTCTCGAACGCCTGGCCGTCGCGCCGCCCGGTTACCCGGATCGCGGTCGGAACTTCGTCGAAACGCGCACCCACGACCACCGGCTCACCAAGGTACAGATCGGGCACGCGATTGGGCCAGACTTCGGCCTTCTCCGCGGCGATGCCGTCGAACGAAACCTGGATGTCGGAGAGGACCGGGCTTTCGATCTTCGTGTACAGCTCGGTCATCTGCTTCTCGACCGCGTTCACATCGGAGATGAACGTGAACGTCCCGCGTCCGAACTCCGCGGCCTTGGTCATGAAGTGCGAGTTCGGGGCCGAGCCGATGCCCACGGTGAAAAGGCGAGCCCTTCCGAGCTTCGTCTTGATGACCGAAAAGAGCTGGTCCTCGTTCGACACCGCGCCATCGGTCAGGAAGATCACCTGTTTCACGGACCCGCCCCGCTCCTGCTCCTGCGGACCTTCGGCCAGCGCGGCGAGGAGCGCCGGCAACATCTCGGTTCCGCCCTCGGCGTTGAGCGCGAGGGCGTACGCGACGGCGCGCTTGAGATTGTCGGGCGAGGCGGGAACGGGATGGGGAAACAGGGACGACGTGACCGAATTGAACTCGATCAGGTTGAAGGAGTCCGACGCATCGAGGCGCTCGATCGCGAGGGCCAGGGCCAACTTCGCCTGCTCCATCGAGGCGCCCGACATCGAACCCGAGGTGTCGATCACAAACGTCACTTCACGAGGGATGCGCACCGACCAAACCGCACCTCCCGAAGGCGGGAAAAGCGTCACCAGGGCGTACGTCGCATCGGGCCCCTTCTCCATGGCGATGCTGCTTTGCGGCATCACGCCGGGAACTGCCTTCCAGGACACCTCGAAGTCACGATCCGCGGGAACGACCTCATCGCGAAGGCGAGCGCGGAACTCCTGGCCCGATCGCGGTTCGATCTCGAGAGGATGGGTGTCGCTGGTCAGCGATGCGACTTCGAAGCCGGCGTTGAGGTTCAGCTCGATCGAGACAGGGTTGGTCTTGACGTTCGTCGGCAGAAAAGGTGGCTGGACAAGATCGTCGCAGTCGGGCCCGGACTTAAGGCTCGCCAGGTGAACCAGCGATGCGCTGATCGCGGGCGCATAGTGGGGCGTCATGGCGAGGGGGAAGCGGAGCCCGACCCGGCCCTCCGCAAGCTCCAGCGTCTGCTGATACTCGATCTCCACTTCAAGTTCCTCGAGCGGACCCAGGTTCGCCACCCGGCTGGTGAAGAGGTTCGACCGCTGCTGCTCGACGAGTGTCGTGCGTTTCCCCTCGGCCGCGGCCCGGGCGAATTCCTGCCGCGCCTGCTCCTTCTCACGAATCTGTCCCTCGATCACGCGATCTCCCGCGCGCATCCTCATGTGGTCAACCGCTGCCTGTTCCGGCAGGGGAAAAACGTACGCCCCCTCGATCCAGACCTTGAGCGGATTGCGGAAGCGCTGCGTGACCGTGGCGCGAGCGATCACGCCGGTGACGTCGAAACGCACCCGGGTCTCCACGAGCGGCGCCGATTCGAACGCCGCCTCGGGCTCGGTCCGATAGAGGAACTCGCCCGTGGTGGCCGCGCCGGGCGAGGCGGCGGGCTGGGCCGCGCGTTCGGCGCCGCTCGCGGTGGCCACCAGCCCGAAGAAGACCAGGATCATGCCCAGCACGAAACGGGCCGAGGCTTTGAGGAACTCCGAGGTTTCCGAGTTGGTGGGTCCGGCGTAGGCGAGCCGAACCAGGATCTGCTGGGTGAGGTAGTGCCGTCGTCCGTAAGTCATCGCTTCTGCTCCGTTCGGCCGGTGGGCGAGAGCGGGATTGCCTCGCTTCGGCTTCATGTCGAGGAGGATTTGAGCGGGCGGATCGGGCCTGGTCCGGCCGCCTTTGTGGCGATGGGCTGGAACATTGTGGCGAAAAGATGGCAGGCGGCCTTTGGCGAGGAACCCGCCCGTATAGTCCCTGACGATCATGGCCCGCAAAATCGCGATCGTGGAGGACGACCCCACCATAAGGCAGAACTACCGCGACGCTCTCGTCTCCCAGGGCTACGAAGTTGCCGCCTACGAGGATCGGAAGCGTGCCCTTGAGGCGTTCAGGACGCATCTTCCCGATCTCGCCCTGCTCGACATCGGCCTCGGATCCGACATCGAGGGCGGCTTCGCCCTGTGTCGGGAATTGCGCGCGCTCTCCGCCACCCTGCCGATCATCTTCCTGACCGCCCGCGACTCCGACTTCGATGTGGTCTCCGGCCTTCGCATGGGCGCTGACGACTACGTGACCAAGGACGTCAGTCTTCCCCACCTCTTCGCGCGCATCGGCGCGCTGTTCCGGAGAATCGAGGCGGCGGGTGAGGCATCAAACGCCGAGGAGACGCTGGTTCGCGGCTCGCTCAGCCTTGACGTCGCACGGGTCTGCGCTTCCTGGAAGGGCCGGATCGCCGACCTCACCCTCACGGAGTTCTGGCTGGTGTTCGCCCTCGCCAAACACCCGGGCCATGTGAAAGACCGCGAAGCCCTGATGAACGCGGCGAAGCTGCTCGTGGACAACAGCACCATCACGTCCCACATCAAACGGTTGCGCCGGAAGTTCGAGGCGATGGACAGCTCGTTCGATCGCATCGAAACCGTCTACGGCATGGGCTATCGCTGGAACCCGGAAGGCGACTGAGAGGTGCGCCTCGGGCTGCGCGGCCAGTTGCTCGTGGTGTCGAGCCTCCTTCTCGCCCTTCCCTTCCTCGGCCTTCGTTCCGCGAGGGAGATCGAGGCGTTCCTCGTCGAAACCCAGGAGCAGGGCCTGACCTCCACCGCGCGGGCAGTGGCCACGGCACTCAACGAGCGTCCTGGAATCTTCATCGCCGACGCGTCGGATTCAAAGGCGGCGAAGAGCGAATCCGCGGCGGTTGCGGACCTTCGTGTCGAGACGCTCGCGGCGACGATTTCCGTAGACGGACAGGTCGGCGACTGGGACGCCCAACCGGGGCCTACGAAGGAGATCGTGGCCGCGATGGGCGATCCGCCCACGCCTGTCCCGACGCGGCTTCGCTACCGGCTGGGAAGGCACGAACGCAGCGTGTACGTTCTCGCGGAGGTCATCGACGATGCGGTCATCCGGCACGACTCGGAGTTCCCTCGCACCGACGCGAGCGATCACGTCGAGATCGCGCTGGTGTCCGCCGACGACGAGTTCCTCCGCTTCGCGATCCACGAAGCGGGCGACGGGTCGGCGAGGGTCTCCCTGGTCCAGGCCGATGGGGCGAACATCCCCGACTCCCGCATCGAAGCGGCGCTCGTCGAGACGGACGAGGGATACCGCGTCGAAGCCCGCATCCCGCGAGCCCTCATGGGCCCATACCTTTCGCTCGGGGTCACGGATGTCGATGACCGAGCAGAGCGCGTGGTCGTAGCCCGCGCGGGCACGAACGGGACGACGCGACGCAAGGATCTGGGGCGGGTCGTGGTGCCCTCTCCCGAACTCGCGGCCCTGGCCCAGGGCCTCGGCCGGGCTCGTTCGCGACTGTGGGTGGTCGATGCGCGAGGACGGGTTCTCGCCCGGGCGGGATCGCTTCAAGGAACCCGAGCCCCCCTGTCACCTCCCACGTGGCGGCAGCGCCTCGTCATGGAACTGCGTCCGCTCTACCGGTCGATCCTGGTCGAGCCCACCGAGGACTTCACCGACCAGGGCCCGGACGCAACGCGCATCGAAGGGCCGGAACTCACACGCGCCTTGACGGGCGAGAGCGTCAGCTGGCGACGCAAGACCACCGACGGGCGAGCCGCCGTGCTCTCCGCCGCCGAGCCGGTGTGGGGCGAAGGAAAGGTCGTGGGCGCGGTTCTGGCCGAAGAGACCACGAACGAAACGCTCGCCGCACGCAATCGCGCGTTCGAGCGATTGTTCTTCTCGATCGCATTCGTGGTTCTCTTCGGAGCCCTGACTCTGCTCGCCTTCGCGACCCGCCTGTCGTTCCGAATCAGGGGCCTTCGCAATACCGTGGAACGGGCCATCGACGGCCATGGCCGGGTGAAGGGAGAGATTCCTCCGTCGAACGCGCGGGATGAGATCGGGGACCTGTCGCGGAGCTTTGGCTCGATCCTCGAGCGTCAACAGCAGTACACCACCTATCTCGAAGACCTGCGGAGCCGGTTGTCGCACGAGATCCGGACGCCCGTAGCCGTGGTTCGCTCCTCGCTCGACAACCTGCGCCTTCAGAACCCACCCGCCCCCTCCGCGGTCTACCTCGACCGCGCGGACGAAGGGCTCACGCGTCTGGTCACCATCATGCAACGGATGACCGAGGCCTCCCGGCTCGAGCAGACGCTCGCGACCAGCGAACGCGAATCGTTCGATCTGGTCCGTGTCGTGTCGGGCTGCGTCGAGGGGTACGGCCTGGCGAATCCGTCGCGGCGGATCGACTGCATCGCCGACACGCGGGGCGAGCCGATGACCGTCCTGGGCGCGCCCGACCTCGTGGCCCAGCTCCTCGACAAACTCGTGGAGAACGCCCTCGATTTCGCGCGTGCGGACACCGCGGTCGAAGTGCGGCTCACACGGGGCCTCGGCGTCGCCCTGCTCGCGGTCTCCAACGAGGGTCCCCTCATCCCCGAAGAAGTCGCGAACAAGGTGTTCGACTCGATGATCTCGGCGCGGCCCAGAGATCCCACTGGAAAGGTTCACCTCGGTCTTGGACTCACCATTGTCCGTGCGATCGCGGACTTCCACGAAGCGCCGGTGAGCGCGTCCAACCGGCGCGACGTTCCCGGGGTCACGTTCTCGGTGGCGTTCCCGCTTCACCGGGATCCGCACCCCCGCGCGTACTGAATCAGAAACGCGCGGACAGGCTCAGGCTCAACGACCTGCCGGGAGCGAAGACGAAGCGCGCGTCGGGGCTGGCGTAGTACTCGGCGTCGGTGAGGTTCCGGGCGTTGAGGCGCGCCTCGAACCGCGAGCCGATCTTCGATCCGAGTCCGAGGTCGAGAATCGTATAACCCGGCGTCGCGATCTCCGTCGGTCCCGGTCGTTCGTCCTTCGCATGGCGGGCCAGACGCGCCTGGACCCAGGCCGAGGCGCCGAACTCCTTGCGGGCGACGAGAGACACGATGTCCGGAGACGCATCGTCGAGAAATGCGTTGTCATCCAGCGCGCGCCCTCGGGAGGTCTGCGCGAGAATCTCGATCGAGGCTCGGTTCCCAAGATCGACTCGGCCTTCAAGCTCGAGGCCCCGCAGCCGCGCTCGCCCGCGATTGCGGAAGAAGAAGAAGTCGGTCTGGGTCTGGTAGCGCTCGACCAGGTCGTCGATACGGTAATGGTAGGCGTACACCGCGAACTGAGCGCGCGCGCCGGTATAGCGCAGTGCGAGGTCTCCCTGGAGGCTGGTTTCCGGATCAAGGTCCGGGTTGCCGGTGATGAAGCCGCGGCCCGAAGGACCGCGGTAGTAGCGATCGGAGAGAACGGGGTCGCGGAAGCCACGCGAGATCTGGCCAGTGAGGCTCAGCCCTCGAAAGGGTCCAACGCTCAGCGATGCGAAACCGGAGCCCGCCGCATTCTCGGTCGCGCGGTCGCCGAAAAAGCCGCCGGTATTCGCGGTGGTGACGCGATCCGCACGCGCTCCCGCGGCAAACCGCGCACGGCCGCCGATGGGCGCATCGATCTGCGCGAACACACCGGCGTCCGTCCTTCGCGCATCATCGACGGACAAATGGGACGAACGGGAAAGGAGGCTCCCCGACACTGAGTAGCTCTCGGTGACATCCATCGCCGTGAGGCCGAACCGCCCGTTCACGTCGGCGCCGAACTCGGCTCGGATCGAGCCGAATCGGCGCTCCGCCACGGCCTTCAAGTGGAAATCGCGGGCGGAGGCGTCCGCCCGTTCGAGGCTGCGGCCGGTGGTCGCGGTGGCGAAGCGGCTCTGATCGGTTCGCTGATCCCACGTCCCGAAGAAGCCGGTCACCGACAACTGCTCGAAGTCCCCCACGTCGGAGATGTCGTACGAGGCGGTGAGTCGGTGCGAGTTCTCGAACGGATAGAAGAAGCGGACCGTTCTCGAGTTATTCCGCGGGCGCTCGAAGTCTCGACCGAAGTCGCTCTGCCAGGTGAGCGACAGAGCTCCCTTCCCGATCTCGTGGGTGAAGGCGGCGAAGACGCCGTGATCCTTCCAACCCGAATTGAAGACCTCACCGATCGGGCTGTCGTAATCCTCGGCGGCGCGGGCGTGTCCTTGAACCAGCAGGCCGCCGCGCGCGAAACCCTTTGAGAGCTCGAGCGAGCCGCGGGCCTCGGGTACTCCCGCGCCAAGTGTCCCCGTGGCGACGACGCGGAAAGGACTCCCCGGTTCGGCTCGTCGGGTCGCCACTGAGATCACGCCGCCAAAAGCATCGGACCCGTACGCTACCGAGGCCGGGCCGCGAACCACCTGGACGCTGCCGATCACCGAAGGATCGAGGAAGGCGGCGCTTGGACCCACCCGCCGCTCGGCCGACACCCGGCCGCCGTCGAGAAGGAAGAGAGTTCGGCCGCGCGCCAGACCGCGAACCGCGGGAACGGAGGCATGCCCCTCGGAGACCTGGTTCACGCCGGGCACCGTCTCGAGGGCCTGCATCAGATTCTCCGGATTTCGTTGCGCCACCTGAGTCCGAGAAAGCAGAGTGGCGCCCGCCGCGGGGGGCCGGGTGACGCCGGGCGCCGCGCCGAATACGGTCACCGATTCTTCCGAGAACGGGTTCACGAGGATGGTCGCAATGCCTTCAATCCGTTCGATCAATACCGGCCGCATGACCTGGCCCGATGGGAGGACCACGATCACCTGAAACGGGGTCGGCGGGACGAAGGCCCACGAGAAGCGTCCGAAGGCGTCGGTCCGAGTCACCCCCGTGTGTCCGGCGAGGGAGATGATGGCTCCCCCAAGGGGCGTCGCGCCGTCCATGGCTACCACGCGGCCCTCGAACCGCTCGAGCGGAACCGCGTAAGAGGGCGTCGCGCCGAGAGCGATCAGGACGCAGGTCAACAACAAGGAGGCGGAGCGCCGATCCATCACCATGACCCTAGCGACCTTACGCGCACTACTACAAGGGCTCGTACTAGCCGCCCGGCGATGGACCTGGTCAGGGGGCGAGGAGGCGACCGACACTCTCGCTCAGGCCATGCGCATGCTCCGACGCCGCGACGCCGAGGGCAGCCACGACGAGCAGCAGAACCAGCGCCGCTCCCGGCTGAAGCCACGCGGGGGCCGGGGGTGGAAACGATCGCGGCCGGGCGAGCGCTTCCACGCGCGCGCGCAGATCGATCGGGCTCGAGTAGGCCGACGAGACGGCAACTTCGAACGCCGCATCGCCCGTCAATGCTCCGTAGGTGCGAAGCCGCGCCACCTTGACCAGGGCCGAGGCGAGGTCCATGGCCACGTCCTCGCTCCCTCGCGCGGCGCGCTCGTCGGCCGCGAACTCGCAGGCACGGGCGAAGGCCCGGCGCCACGGCGCATCCAGCGAGAACCACTGGAGGAAATCCGGGCACGAACCCATCCACAAAAGGCGCAGCGGATCCCTTCGGATCGCGTGGCTCCCCTCATGCGCGAGAGCCGCGTCGAGTTCAGCGGGGTCCAGCGATTTCATCACGGCCGCCGAGGCGTAGATGGTGGGCCGCAGGTAGCCGCCGACGCATAGAGCCAGATCGTCGCTCTTCACTTCGACTACCTCGAAAGGCGGGTGCAACATCGGTGCGCTCCGTCCGAGGCCGCGCCAGACGAGAAGGCGCGCGCGCGTCCTCAGGAACATACGGACCGCACGCTGCAGACCCTGAAGTATCGGGAGGAGGGAGATGACGGCGATCGCGAGAAGCAGCAGCGAAACCGTCTCTCCCGTGTTCTCCGGCTCGTGACGCCACCAGGCGGGAACGAACGCAAGCGCGGTCATGGACGCGGCGAGCAGAAGGGGCAGCGACCGCGCGAGGAGAAGCGCGTCCGTGCTCGTCCTTGGCGCGAGGCGGCCGAGCCTCGGCAACACGAGGGGGGTCAGGGCAAGGAGCAGGAGGTCAAGCGCCACGAGCAGCGCGCCGAACACGACCAGGAGCACCGAGGCGCCGTAGAGGTTCATTCCCGCTCCTGGACTTTCTTCGCCTGCCGCAGAGCGCGCTTCTTCTCCCGCACCATCCGATCGAGTGAATCGAGCCACCGAGGATCGTGGGACTCGATCGCATCCACCAGGGCCGCGATCGCGAGATCGCCGTCTGGAGACCCGGCGCCGATGTCCGAAACCGCGGTGGTGAGCGCGCGGACGCCCAGTTCGGCGCGCGACACCCGGGCCCGATAGACGAAGGCACGCCCCTTCGGCTCGCGGTTCAGGAGGTTCTTCTTGAAAAGCCGATCGAGCGTCGTCATCAAGGTGGTGTAGGCCCATGGGCCATTGAGGCGCAGAGCCACGTCTCGGACGCTCATCGCTTCGGCGCACTGCCACACGCAGTCCATGACCATCGTTTCGAGCCGGCCGAGAGGCAGGGGACGCATGAGCGGCAGAATAGCCGAAGGCCCGCGGCCCGGTCGCGCGCGGTGAGATTCCCTGCGCTGCCTCTCGGCTATTCAAATCCTTGAACCACATAGACTTAGAACTTGATGTCTAGAAGAATTCGGATATATCGTGGCCGTAATTTACCGCCGCCTTACGCGACGATGTTACGGATGACCGTGATCGGCGTGTCGGATGGTGGGTCCAATTGTCAGGAGGGCCGGTACATGAAACTTGTTATCTTCTCGGGTCGAGGAATGGCGTTCGCGGCTGTCTCGAGCGCTCTGATGGCCTACGCCGCGCCGTCGTTCGCGCAGGTCTCGGCGGGCGAGATCAGCGGCCGCGTGAGTGACGACTCCGGCGCCATGATCCCCGGGGTCACGATCACGCTTGAGAGTCCCGCGCTGGTAAGACCGATGTCGGCCGTATCCGCCTCGAGCGGCGCGTATCGCTTCGCAAGTCTTCCTGTGGGCACCTATAACCTGCGCTTTGAGATCGCAGGCTTCGCGAAGCTGCTACGCCAGGACATCGTGATCACCGCGGGCTTCACGGCCCAGATCAACCCGCGTCTCAAGCTTTCAAACGTCGAGGAGACGATCACGGTCTCGGGAGAGGCGCCGATCGTCGATCCGCGATCGACCTCGCTCGGGACGAGCTACACCCGCGAGCTTCTGGACGCGATTCCGAGCGCGCGCGACCCCTGGGTGATCATTGAGCAAACGCCAAGTCTCGTCATGGATCGCCAGAACGTGGGCGGAAACTGGTCGGGTCAGCAGTCGAGCTTTGTCTCCCATGGATCGGGCACAAACGAGATGTGGAACATGGACGGCGCGACCATAACCGACATGGCCGCCGGTTCGTCGCCCGGATACTACGACTTCGATTCCTTCGAGGAGATCCGGATCACGACCGGAGGCTCCGACGCCTCGCAGGACTCGGGCGGCGTCAGCATCAATCTTGTGACCAAGAGCGGAGGGAACAAGTTCCGGGGATCGGCGCGCGCGCTCGTTGTGGACGAGTCCATGCAGTCGGAGAACATCACGCCGGACCTGCGGGACCAGGGCGCGGGCTCGGGCAACCCTATCCGCCGTGTCACCGAATGGGGCTTCGAGGTGGGCGGACCTATTCGTCGCGACAAGGCGTGGTTCTGGGGCGGCTACAGCCAGTCCGACATCGACGTCGGTGTCGTTGGTTTTCTCAAGCCCGGATGCGCCGACGCGAACGACAAGGACTGCCTCCGCAGCGACGTCACCAACCTGACGAACCTGAACGCGAAGCTGACGTTCCAATGGGCGAAGGCCCACAAGTCGTCGATCCTGTACAACTCGGGGGACAAACTCCGCGACTCGCGTGGAGCGGGATCCCTGAATCCGCCGGAGACCACGGTTCGGCAGAGCTCGCCTGGGTACATGGCGTTTCTTGACCATCAGTGGATTCCGTCCGACAAGCTCACTATGAATCTGAAGGCGACCCATGTCGACGGCGGATTCCTCCTTGATTTCCAGGACGATTCTCTCCGCAGCGTTCAGCCGACGTTCGACATCGTCTCGGGCTTGAACGGCAGATCGACGACGAGCACGGACAACATACGGCCAACCTCAGAAGTGCGGGTTGACGGCAACTACCTGCTCTCCGACCTCCTCGGAGGCGACCATGTGACCAAGTTCGGACTGCGCTGGCGGTCAACGCCTTTCCAGACCTTCACCGTCACGGGCGGTGGCGCCGTGGCACGATTCCGCAACGGCGTGCCCTCCGAAGGCGAACTCCGACGCGACGGTCACACCAGCCGCGACATGAAGGAGTACTCCGCCTACCTAAACGACTCCTTCAAGCGTGGACGCTTTACCATAAACCTCGGCCTGCGCCTTGACTATCAGAACGACGAGGCGCTCAGCGCCAACGTCGCCGCGAACCCCCTGGCACCCGAACTCCTCCCCGCCCTCGACTTCAAAGGCGCCGACACCGGTGTTGAGTTCTTCGACATTTCACCCCGCCTGGGCATCACCCGGGACCTCAAGGGCGACGGACGCACGGTGTTGAAGACCAACCTCGCCCGCTACTGGGGCCTCGGCATCGATGGCGCGGGCACCATCAGCCCGACCGGCCAGACTCGCTTGCGGTATCCGTGGACCGACCTCAACGGCGACCGCGTCATTCAGCGGAACGAACTTAACTTCTCGCGGCTTCTCTTCAACGAGACGAACTACAACCCGGCCAACCCCGCGTCTGTGGTGAGCGCAGCAACCGTCGATCCAAACCTCGAGAATGACATCACCGACGAGTTCAC
>JANNJB010000220.1:0-6632 GCA_031405615.1 Vicinamibacteria bacterium
GCCCCCGTCACCGTCCGCGACGGCATCGTGTATGCGAACCAGAGCGAAGAACCGCTCGAAGGCGGCTTCATGGGCCAGGTCATCGCGATCGACGGCACGCTCAAGGGTGACATCACCGCCACCGGTCGCAAGTGGAACGCCAACGCCATCACGGCCGGCTTCGCGGCGCCCCTTGTGGATGGGAATCGAGTGTACGTGGTCGATAACTCCGGCAACATGCATGCGCTCGACGCCACCACCGGCGCGCATCTGTTCGAAACCAAGCTCGGCACCATTGGCCGCGGCTCGGCGACCCTCGCCGACGGGAAGATCTTCACCACCGAGGTGAACGGCAACGTCCACATCATCAAGCCCCACCCGGACAAGTTTGAGACGCTGAGCCACGTTGAGCTGAAGATGCCGGAGGGTCGCCACGTCGAGGTATTCGGATCGGTGGCGCCTGCTTACGGACGTCTTTATCTGCTCACCGAGAACTTCCTCTACTGCCTTGGGGACAAGAAGGCCGCGTACAAGGGCCCGGCTCCGGGCGCTCCCGCGACCGTGATGCCCTGGCCGAAAGATGCGGCTGCACCCTCCGATCAGCCCGCCACCTCGATCCAGGTCTTCCCGACCGAGCTGATGGTGAAGCCGGGTGAAAAGATCGCCTTCGAAGTGCGCGCGTTCGATGCCACGGGCCGTCGCGTCAAGTCTCCCACCGCAGCTTTCTCGCTCAACGGCCTCACCGGTGCTGTCGACGAGAAGGGCGTCTTCGCCGCTGCCGCCGCCCCGGTCCTGCAGGCCGGCAAAGTGGTCGCCAGGGCGGGAAGCCTCGAAGCCAGTGCCCGCGTGCGTGTTTTCGGAGCGCTCCCGTGGAACGAGGATTTTGAAGGGGGCAAGGTGCCCGCTACGTGGGTCGGCGCCGGGCGTTTGACGATCGGTGATTCGCCCGAGGGCAAGATCCTCGCCAAGGCCCCGGTGCAGGTCGGCCTCAACCGCGCCACCGTCTTCATCGGCCCGGCGACGATGAAGGGCTACACCATGGAATCCGATGTTCGCGCCACGAAGCGGGGCCGCCGGATGGGCGACGTGGGTCTCATCAGCAACGGCTACACCCTCGACCTGCAGGGCGTCCACCAGAAACTCCAGATCCGGAGCTGGGCTTCGGAACTCGCTTTCTCGAAAGAAGTCCCGTTCACCGTCGAAAGCGACGTCTGGTATCGGATGAAGCTGGTGGTCGAGCCGGGCAAGACGAACACGATGGTGCGCGGCAAGGTCTGGAAACGCGGCGAAGCCGAACCGTCCGCCTGGACCATTGAATTCGACGACCCGGTGTTGCTCGAGGCGGGCGCACCCGGGCTTTACGGCGATTCCCCGGCCGACATCGCGTGGGACAATCTCAAAGTCATCTCGAACCGCTGAGGTCATAACTAAATGCGCCGCGTCCTACTACCCATCGCCCTCGTTGCCGTTGCCTTCCTGCCTCACGGCGCCCCGACCGTGGGCTCCCAGTCGCCCGATCGCGCCCTGTTCGGCGAGTTCCCGAATCGCAACTCCGTCTCCGCCGAGAAGGGTCTTCCCGCCACGTGGGACGCCGATACCGGCGCCAACATCTTGTGGACACAGCCCGCGGGCTCGCAAAGCTACGCGGGTCCTGTAGTCGCGGGTGGACGGGTCTACATCGGCACCAACAACGAAGGCAACCGGAATCCGGAGATCAAGGGCGACCAGGGCGTGGTCATGGCCTTCGACGCGAAAACCGGCAACTTCGCCTGGCAGATGGCGACACCGAAGCTGTCGTCCGGTCGCGTGAACGACTGGCCGCAGCAGGGTGTGTGCTCGACCCCTTTCATCGAGGGGGATCGTCTCTACTACACCTCGAACCAGGCCCGCATCGTCGCTTTGGATGTGGCCGGCTTTGCGAACGGTAACGACGGGGTCGCCGACGAAACGCGCAAGAGCCCGATCGACGGAGATGTCATCTGGTCCTACGACCTCATGGCGGAGGCCGACGTCTTTCCGCACAATCTCGCGGCGAGTTCGCCGCTGGTGGTTGACGGCGTTATCTACGCCACCACCGGCAATGGCGTCGATGAGGGCCACGTCAACATTCCTTCGCCGCTCGCTCCGAGTTTCGTCGCGATCGATGCGAAAACCGGGAAGCTCATCTGGGAGAGTGCTGAGCCTGGGACCAAGATCATCCACGGTAATTGGTCGAACGCGGCCTACGGTGTCGTGAAGGGCCAGCCCCAGGTCGTCTTCGGTGGTGGTGACGGATGGGTCTATGGCTTTGAGCCCAAGACCGGAAAACTCCTCTGGAAGTTCAACGCCAATCCCAAGGACGCGGTCTATCGCCTCGGCGGCAGCGGCACCAAGAACGACATCATCGCGACACCCGTCGTCCATGACGACAAGGTCTACATCGGCGTCGGCCAGGATCCCGAGCACGGTGAAGGTGTCGGCAACTTCTGGGTCATCGACGCTTCGCTCACCGGCGACATCACGGACAAGGCGGTGGTGTGGCGACGGGGCGGAGACGAATTCCACCGCACCATCTCCACGGTCGCGATCCATGAGGGCATCGTTTACGCCGCCGACCTCTCGGGCTTCCTCTACGCTCTCGACGCGAAGACGGGCGCTTTGTACTGGAAGCACGACATGCTCGCGGCGGTCTGGGCCTCGCCTCTGGTGGCGGACGGAAAGATCTATCTGGGCGATGAAGACGGCGACGTGTCCGTTCTCGCGATCGGAAAGACCAAAAAGCTCCTGGCTGAGATGAACATGGGATCCGCGGTCTACGCCACGCCTTATCCCAAAGACGGCGTTTTGTACCTCCTCGCTCGCAACCGCGTCTTCGCGATCAAGGAAGGCGCCAAGTCCGCCGCGAAGTGACTCGTCCGCCTTCGCGTCGAGAGTGGCTCGCGAGTTGCGCCTCGGGCGCGGCGCTGCTTGCGTTTCCCGGCCGGCTTCGCGCACAAACGCGGTCGGCGGACGCAGGGTGGCCCATCTTTCGCGGGGATGCGGCTCTCACCGGCGTCGGCGCGTCGTCGTCGCTGCCGCAGGCGCCGAAACTTCTCTGGAGCTTCGAAGCCGACAGCGAACCCACCTCGCCCGTGGTGATGGGCGACCGCGTGATGGTGGCGACGCGCGATGGCGACCTGATCGCGCTTGATTTCGGCTCCGGCAAACAAGCCTGGCGGACGAAGATCGAGGCAGGATTCGAAGGCGCTCCGACCTGCGCGCCGGGGCTCGTAGTGGTTCCCGACCTCGAAGGGAGCATTCACGCCTTCGCCTCGACCGACGGCAAGAAGCTCTGGTCCCACGCGACCGAAGGGAAGTCCGAGATCAAGGCCTCGGTGGCGGTGGCGGAAGGCGTCGCGGTCGTGGGCTCGTACGACGGGACGCTCCACGCCTTGAACCTCGCCGACGGGTCGCCCCGCTGGAAACACGAAAGCGAAGCGCAGATTCACTCCACCTGCGCGATTCAAAACGGCCTCGCCCACGTCGCCGGCTGCGACGGCCATTTCCGGGGTCTGGACGTGGCCACCGGAGCGGTGAAGCTCGATGTCCGCTTCGGCGGGTACACGGCCGCTTCTCCGGCGATGAGCGAGGGCCTGGCCGTATTCGGCACGTTCAGCAACGACGTGGTCGCGATCGATCTCGCAAAGAAGGCCGTGGTCTGGCGCTACACGCCCAAGAAACAGTTCCCCTTCTACTCCTCCGCGGCCATCTCCGAAGGGCTGGTCTTCGTGGGCTCACGGGACAAAGCGCTCCATGTTCTCGATCTCAAGACCGGCGAACTGCGCTTTACGGTCGACACTCAGGGGAAGATCGACTCGTCCCCGGTGATCCTGGGCTCGCGTGTGTTTTTTGGCTCACACGACGGCCGAATTCGCGGCGTGGACGTCAAAACGAAACAGAGCGTGTTCTCGTACGAGACAGGTGCACCTGTCGCCACTTCCCCGGCCCTTGCCGGGAACCGGCTTCTGGTTGCGGCGACCGACGGCCGTATCTTGTGTTTCGCCTAGGAGTCCCAATGAAAACGTTTGCCCCCAAGACGCTCGCCTTCTTTGTCGCCATTCTCCCCGCGACTGAATCCGCGGCCGACTGGCCGCAGTTCCGAGGCGTCAACCGCGACGCGCAGTCGTCGGAGAAGGGCCTGCTGCAGCAGTGGCCCGCGGGCGGTCCGAAGCTCGCCTGGCAGGTGAGTGGCCTCGGCAGCGGTTATTCGAGCGTGTCCATTCAAAACGGACGCCTCTTCACGATGGGCGACATCGGGGCCGACCAGTTCGTCATAGCACTTTCTCTCGACACCAAGGCGATTCTCTGGAAGACCAGGATCGGTCCCGCGTGGACCGAAGATCGCTACGCAGGCCCGAGGGGCACCCCCACCGCGGACGGGGCGGTGGTTTACGCGATCGGCACCGAGGGCGCTCTCATGGCCATTGAAGTCACCACCGGCAAGGTGCGTTGGCAGAGGAGCCTGCCCGGCGATTTCGGAGGCAGCGTCATGTCCGGCTGGAAGTGGTCGGAGTCGCCGCTGGTCGACGGTGACCGTCTGGTTGTGACTCCCGGCTCGTCGAGCGCCCTGCTGGTGTGCCTCGAGAAAGCGACGGGCAAGGAGATCTGGCGGAGCAAGGCGGGCGAAATGGGCGCCTTGGGCCGCGACGGCGCCGGCTACTCCTCGGTCGTCGTCTCGAACGGGGCCGGTGTGAAGCAGTACGTTCAGCTGATGGGCCGGGGTGTGGTCGGCGTGCGCGCTTCCGACGGAAAGTACCTGTGGAACTACAACAAGGTCGCGAACAACACCGCCAACATCTCGACGCCGCTGGTGAGCGGCGACTATGTCTTCGCCGCGACGGGTTATCAGACCGGCAGCGGGCTCGTGAAACTCGCGAAAGCCGGCGACGGCGTTTCCGCGACCGAGCAGTACTTCCTCGACGGCAAGACGTTCCAGAACCATCACGGCGGGATGGTGCTCGTGGGCGGTCACATCTACGCGGGCCAGGGACATCGCATGGGTCTTCCCATCTGCGTTGAACTGACCACCGGCCGCAAAGTCTGGGGCGGTGATATCCGCAACGAGGGTAAGGGCTCCGCCGCGATCGCGTATGCCGACTCCCACCTCATCTTCCGCTACGAAAACGGCGTGGTTGTCCTGATCGAAGCGACACCCGCGGGCTACAAGGAAAAGGGCACGTTCGAGATTCCGGCCGGTTCGCCCCTGAGCTGGCCCTATCCCCGCGATTGCGAACGGCCAGCTTTTCCTGCGCGACCAGGACCGTCTCCTCGTCTACGACATCAAGGCCAAAGGCGTCTGATCTTCGAGAGCCCTCAGGCTCTCCCCGCCGATCCACAACCACAAAGAGAAACATGAATACCCCCAGACGTCTTGCCATCCTCGCTCTGCTTCTGCTGAGCTCCTCCTGGGCGCACGCTCAGGCCACCTCCAGTTCCATCGAGGGCGTTCTGCGCGACAGCTCGGGCGCAGCCCTTCCCGGCGTGGCGGTCATCGCCAGACATCAGGACACGGGTCTGATCCGTGAAGTCGTCTCCGGAGCCAACGGTCGTTTCGTGATGCCCGGCCTGCCTCTGGGCCGTTTCGAGGTCCGCGCCACCCTCGATGGTTTCAAGCCGGCGGTGAAGCGCGATGTGCCGGTTGTTCTAGGCGTCTCGGCGGTGGTGAATCTCGTCCTCGAACCCGGCACCCGGAGTGAGGAGGTCACGGTTCTCGCGGAAGGATCGAAGGTCCAGACGGGAACCGGCGAGCTCTCCTTCCTGGTGGGAGAGCAGGAGATCAAGGATCTGCCGCTCAACGGTCGGAACTACACCGACCTCGCGTTCCTCCAGCCCGGAGTGATCGCGTTCAATCATCGCGATGGGGGTTCGGTGGTGGCGCATGGTGTGGGCGCCTCGATCAATGGTCTCGACCCGCGTTCCAACGTCTACATGCTCGATGGAACTCTCCTGAACGACTTCACCAACGGTCCGGCGGGCAGCGCCGCGGGCACGACGCTGGGCACGGAGACCGTGCGCGAGTTCCGGGTGGAGACCAACAGCTACTCGGCTGAATACGGCCGGAACTTCGGCGGCCAGATCCTGGTGGCCACCAAGTCGGGCGGAAACGAGTGGCGGGGAAGTGTCTTCGAGTATCACCGCAACGACGCCCTCGACGCTCCCAACTACTTCGATCGGGGGATCAAGCCCGATTTCGTCCGCAACCAGTTCGGCGGGACCTTCGGCGGTCCGTTGAAGAAAGACAAGACATTCTTTTTCCTCGGCTACGAGGGCTTGCGCGAAAACCTCGGGCGAAACGTCTTCACCGTGGTCCCGGACGAAAACGCGCGACAGGGTCTGCTGCCCACCACGGGCAACCCGTCCGTTCTGCGCAACGTGGGCGTCGCCCCGGCAGTGAAGCCCTACCTCGACACCTTCCCGCTCCCCAACGGTCCTTCCCTCGGCGGCGGTCTCGCCGAATACCGTTTCCCCTTCGATCAGACCGTGGATCAGAACTTCCTCCAGGCGCGGATCGATCACAACCTCTCCGCTAAAGACCAGATGTTCGTCCGCTACACCCGGGACACCGCCGACCAGTATCTCCCCACCGATTTCCCTCAGTTCCCCCGAACGTTCCTTTCCACAAATCAGTTCCTGAC
>JANNJB010000221.1:0-2987 GCA_031405615.1 Vicinamibacteria bacterium
CGGCGCTTCGCGAGGTGGCGGCCCAACTCCTCGACCGCGCCGTCGCCCCGATGGTGGAAGGCGCGGCTTTCGAGATTTCCGTCTTGAAAGCGGCGCCCGAGGGCCTGGGCAAAACCGCGATCCGCGAGGCCCTGCGCCGGAGCGGCGGGCTGCGATCGGTCTCCTTCGTCCACATCGATAAGTTGTGGAGCCTGTTGGTCCTGGGCCGGGGTGGGTCGTCCCTTCCCCTGCCCGGGGGACGCACCGCCGCCATCGAAAAAGGCCGCCTGGTCCTCACCGGGGCGTCGGGGTCGGAGTGGGGCATTCCAGAGAAAAGCCTTTCCTGTCATAGTCTTGCCGTTCCTCGAACCAACAAACCATGAATACCCATCCCTCGCCGACGCCCCTTTTCACCGCGGAAGAGATCGCGGCCCGCGTGAGCGCGATCGGCCGCCAGATCGGTTCGACCTACGCGGGGGAGGAGCTTGTCGTGGTCGGCCTGCTCAAGAACAGCATGCTGTTCATGGCCGACCTCATGCGGGCGATCCCGATTCCTTTCCGCAGCTACACCCTCAGGGTGGTTCACGTTTCCGAGACCGCCTCCGGCCCGACCGGAGTGCAGGTCCTCTACGGCACCGAGGTTCCCGTCGAAGGCCAGAATGTCCTGGTCGTCGACGACGTGGTCGACACGGCAATCACCCTGGCTTACGTACGCGACCATCTCGCGGCGCGCCAGCCGAAGAGCCTCCGCATCGCCGTCCTCGTGGACCGCACGGCGCCGAGGAAGATGCAGCTCATCCCGGAGTGGTCGGCCTTCCGCATCGAGTCCGATGACCACGCGCGCTTTCTCGTCGGATACGGCCTCGATCACGGCGAGTACTACCGTGGCCTTCCCTACGTGGGATTTCTCGACAAGGACAAGCCTTCCGCAAGGCCCGTACCACCTCAAGTACCAGGGGATCATCATTGAACTCGAACTTTAAAACCGCACTTCTCTGGGCATCGCTCTTCGTCCTGATGCTCGCGGCGTGGAATTTCTCGAACATCCAGAAGAAGGACACGCCTCTCAAGTTCTCCGACTTCATGGCCCAGGTCGAGGCGGGAGACATCAAGGAGGCCACGGTCAACGGCAGCGAGATCCGTGGAAAGCGCGTCTCCGGCGAAGCCTTCAAGACGGTAGCACCCTTCGGCTACGACAAAATCCTCGATGCGCTTCTGTCCAAGAAGGTCCAGGTCAACGTCATCGACTCCCAGGCGCCCACCTTCACCACGATCCTGATCACGTTCGCTCCCTACGCCATCCTCCTTGGCATCTGGATCTTCTTCATGCGTCAGATGCAGGCGGGCGGGAACAAGGCCATGTCCTTCGGCAAATCCAAGGCGCGCCTGCTCGCGTCGCAGCAGCGGAAGATCACGTTCAAGGACGTGGCCGGAGTCGAGGAAGCCAAGGAGGAATTGCAGGAGATCATCGAGTTCCTCAAGGAGCCCCAGAAGTTCCAGAAGCTCGGCGGCCGCATTCCCAAGGGCGTTTTGCTGATGGGCCCCCCGGGCACCGGCAAGACCCTCCTCGCGCGCGCCATCGCCGGCGAAGCCAACGTGCCTTTCTTCTCGATCTCCGGTTCAGACTTCGTCGAGATGTTCGTGGGGGTGGGCGCCTCCCGCGTCCGCGATCTGTTCGAACAGGGCAAGAAGAGCGCGCCCTGCATCATCTTCATCGATGAAATCGACGCGGTCGGCCGTCATCGTGGCGCGGGCCTCGGCGGCGGACACGACGAGCGTGAACAAACCCTCAACCAGCTTCTCGTCGAGATGGACGGTTTCGAAGGCACCGAGGGCGTCATCCTCGTCGCCGCCACGAACCGCCCCGACGTTCTCGACCCCGCACTCCTTCGTCCCGGCCGCTTCGACCGCCGCGTGGTGGTCAATCGACCCGACGTGCGCGGCCGCGAGGGCATCCTCCAGGTCCACCTCCGCAAAATCCCGGTGGGCCCGGACGTGAACGTGGTGACCCTCGCCAAGGCGACCCCGGGCTTCTCGGGGGCCGACCTCGCGAACCTCGTGAACGAAGCGGCGCTCCTGGCCGCGCGCCGCGGCCAGAAGGTCGTCAACATGGCGGAGTTCGAGTCCAGCAAGGACAAGGTCCTGATGGGCGCCGAGCGCAAGAGCATGATCATCACCGACGAAGAGAAGAAGGTCACCGCGTATCACGAGGGCGGCCACGCCCTCCTCGCCGCGATCCTTCCTCACGCCGACCCCGTCCACAAGGTCACGATCATTCCCCGCGGCATGGCCCTTGGCCTGACCCAGCAGCTTCCAAGCGAAGAGAAGCACAACTGGACCAAGGAACAACTCGAAGACCGCATCGCGGTCTGCATGGGCGGCCGCATCGCCGAAGACCTCGCGTTCAAGGCCATCAGCACCGGCGCCTCGAACGACATCGAGCAGGCGACGGAGATGGCCCGGCGCATGGTCTGCGAGTGGGGGATGAGCGCGCTTGGTCCTCTCGCCTACGGCAAGAAGGATGAGGCGATCTTCCTCGGCAAGGAGTTCGGACGGTCGCAGGATTACTCCGAGGCGACCGCGATCCAGATCGACGAGGAAGTGCGGCGCATCGTCACCACCCAGTTCGATCGCGGCAACGCGCTTCTCAAGGAGCGTTTCGCCGACCTCACCACCATCGCGGAGGCGTTGCTCGAGCACGAGTCGCTCGACGGCACGCAGATCCTCCAGATCGTCCGCGGAGAGAAGATGAATCTTCCGCCGGTGCCGCCCCCCGCCCCTCCTCCCGTGGTCGCCGAAACCGAGGCGGAGAAGCCCGAGGTGATGGCGCCGTTCCTCGGTTCCATGCCCGAGCCCAAGCTTTCGTAGGGGGCGAAGAGGCCCCCGGTCTCAGGTCTTCAGACAGGACAATAGGGCGGCTCCATGATTGAAACGCTCCAGTCCCTTTTCTCCGGCCGGGGCATCACGTTCCGGGATGTCCTGGACGTGGCTCTTGTTGCGTTTCTCAT
>JANNJB010000222.1:0-1983 GCA_031405615.1 Vicinamibacteria bacterium
GCTACCGTCCGATTCTGATGAAACAGCCCACGGTCTACATCCTCGCGAGCAGGCGGAACGGAACCCTGTACACCGGCGTCACTTCGGATCTGGTGAACCGGGTCATCGAGCACAAGGATCACGCAACCCCGGGGTTCACGCGGCGGCACGGTGTCGATCTGCTGGTGTGGTTCGAGGTTCACGCGAAGATGGAGTCCGCGATCCGACGGGAGAAGGCGATCAAGGAGTGGCGGCGATCATGGAAGCTGCAGCTGATCGAGAAGACGAATCCCTGCTGGAGCGACCTGTTTAGGTCGATTGTTGTTGGGGGGTGACCGCTTCACGGACTTCGCGGCGGGAAACGGGAGTTCGTCGCGGCTGGAAAAGGGAGTTCGCGCTAGCCCCCGGCTTCCGCCGGGGTGACGGACCCAGGCGAACGGCTGCGGTCCGTCAGCTAGGCGCCGGCTTCCGCCGGGGTGACGAGAGGAAAAACAGCCAATAGGAACTCCGACCGCGTAACCCCGCATCCTTCCAACTACCAAGCTAATTGGACACCCACGTCACACCGGCGAAACCTGTTGATTCAGTCTTCACAGCTCGCGCAACCATCCGCCGATTGCTCACTCACGTCACACCGGCGAAAGCCGGTGCCTAGCGCGCGCTGTCCGTCAGCTTCCGCGAAACCCCGCGATCAACGCCGATGAACGAACCATCAAACCGTTCCCAACTACCAAGCCAATTTCGGATACCCCACTTCGCGGCTGGAAACGGGAGTTCTTCGCGGCGGAAACGGGAGTTCGCGCTAGCCCCCGGCTTTCGCCGGGGTGACGGACCCAGGCAAACGGCTGCGGTCCGTCAGCTAGGCGCCCGCTTTCGCGGGGGTGACGAGAGGAAAAACAGCCAATAGGGGCTCCAAACGAAACCCCGCGATTGCCGTCCGCGAAATCAACCTTTCAGCGGCTTCTTCGCGAAGTAGTACAGCGAGTACGCGAGAAGGGTGAACGCGGCAACGCCGACCAGGTTGTTGGTCTCGAACGGTCCGCCGACGTGGAGGACGTTCGCGGGTACGCTGCCTGTGCTCTCAAGCGCCTTCACGCCGACCGCGAACAGGCCGATGATGCCGCCCGCCGCGATGAGGCCGGAGGCATAGAGCGAACCGGGCGAGGTTTCTTCCTCAGCGGACTTCTGCGCTCCGCGTTCAGCCAGCCACTTCACCACACCGCCCACGAAGATCGCCGCCGACGTACCGACCGGCAGATACGCGCCGACCGCGAAAGACAGCGAGCGCACGCCGAGGAGTTCGACGGTGAGGACGAGGAACACGCCGATGAGGACGAGACCCCAGGGGAGCTTCCGATTGAGGATGCCGTTGATGACCACCGACATCAGCCGCGCCTGGGGTGCCGTCGCCTGCTCGGAGCCGATGCCCTGGATCCACTGCTTCTCGACCTGTCCGGTGCTCCGGTCGAAGAGATACTTGCCCTCGGGAATCGTGGATGACCCGATGACGTTGATGAGGGTGTAGGTCTTCCCTGCGTGTTCGTAGGAATCCGTCTCCACGGTGACGCCGTCGGGACGCGACGCAAGATCTACGGGGATCTTGACGTCGACATAGCTCTCAAGACCTTTGTTCATGAGGATGAGGGTCGCGCCGATCGCGAAACAGGAGGCGAGGACGCCGGCCATGAGCGCCAACTGCTGGGCCCGCGGCGTGGCGCCGATGATGTAGCCGGTCTTGAGATCCTGCGACGTGTTGCCGCCGTTCGCGGCCGCGATGCAGACGCTCCCGCCGATCATGAGCGCGAGCGCACCGTAAGGAGGAGCGTCCCAGCCTACGACTAGAAACAGAGCGCATGTTGCCATCAAGGTGGCGATCGTCATTCCGGAGATCGGATTCGATGAAGTCCCGATCAGGCCGCAGATTCGCGAGGAAACCGTAACAAACAAGAACCCGAAGACAAGGACGAGAACCGCCGCGATCAGGTTGGCAAACGCTCCGGTAGG
>JANNJB010000223.1:0-9720 GCA_031405615.1 Vicinamibacteria bacterium
TATTGAACTTGGCTGAATCCGACCGTGGTAAATCTTTTACCATGGACCTCGGTAAATCTTTTACAGCATCACGACGACATCGTCCATAAGTCCGCCGAGGTCTTGAGAAAAGGCGGCAAGCGCGCTTCCGATCCGGGGCAACTCGGTCTGGTGCGCCGCGATCTGGCCCGAATGCGTGTCGAAGGCGCCGCCCACGCTCACGAAGATTGTCCGCGTGCCGAGCCCCGCCTTGATGATCGCCGCGGCCTGCCGAAGCGAGTTCCCGATGGTGGCGTTTGGATAGACCGCGCCGTTTCCGGGCGGCGTGGTGAGCACGGGCGACCGAACGATCGTGTCGATGGCCTCGAACGTCTCGCGTCCCACCTTGCCGACCGCGTCCTCCCGCGACCCGTACATGCCGCGAAGCGCCGTTTCGGCCTCCGCGCGCCAGGCCGTGCCCACCTTGAGATTGAAGGTGGTGAGGTTGCTCGCGACCAGAACCGGCTCGGGCCCCATGAACGAGCGCGGAAGCTGGGCCTGGAAGGCCACCGCCTCGGACACACTGCTGCCGGGAATCATCTTGATCGCCCGATCGAGCCAGCCGGTGGCGGTGCTCTTGTTGCCGGGCGTCCCCGTCTCCATGAAGTCCTGCGCGTCGAAGTGGGAGCGCGTGAGGTCGTTATTTCCCACCGCATCGACGATGGCGAGGCGTCCCCCGTTCCACAGCGGCATGAGGTCGCCGAGGAGGGGATGGAGTCCGAAAGTGTCATCGAGACAAAGCGCGCCGCCGCCCTGCCCGGGCCGTGGAACGGCTATGGCGCCGCGGATGTTGTAGTACTCCGATTCACCGTAGGGCACCACCATGTTGAGGGTGTCGACGCCGCCCCGGATGAAGATCTGCACGAAAACCTTCGCGCCGGTCGCGGCCTGTGCGGTGCGGGACATCAGAGCCGAAGGGCCGAAACCGATGCCCACTGCGGCCGCGGAAGCGCCCCGCAGGAAGATGCGGCGGGAGGGATCGAAAGGCATGTTCATGGTGATCTCCTACCGGACCTGGGACTCGGGGGACGCCAGCAGCAGAGCGGAGACGCGCACCGCCGGCGAGGGGTTGGTCATGCGGGTATCGACTTTGGTGGCCGCATCGAGCGTCGCCTGTCCGATCGTGTTTCCAAACACCGCGGTATTCGCCGCTTTCGCGACTGAGGTGGGGCTTGAAATGTCGGCGCCGGGGGCGAAATTCCTGACGTTGACGGTCACGCCGTTGACCAGGCCCTGGGCCAGATCGAGCGCGAAGTTCATGCGGTAGATCTGGGACGAGGGGTTCAGCCATTCGGCGCCACTGTCGGAGTAACCCGTGGGCGGGATGCACTGATACATCGGCTGGCCCATCTGCGCGAGATAGGCATTGACACCCCGAGTGGCGCTCGCCACCTCCCCGCCCACCGCACGGATCGAGCTGATGACGTATTCGAACGGCGTCTTCGGCTTGCCGGTGGGGCTGAACGCCTCGGCCCAGAACTCGGAGGAGCCGATCATCGCCTTCATCACGGTCTTGATGTCGCCCTCGCTCGCAAGCCACGCCTCGGTCATGCGGTCGATGACGCTCTGCGGCGGATTGTCGGAGACGAAGCGCCGCGCGAGCTTGGTCGAGATGAATCGTGCGGTCCTGGGGTGGGTCGCGAGGTACCTGATGACGCGCTCGCCATCATCCTTTTGCCCTCCCGCGGAGAGCTGCAGCCCGAAGGCACTCTTGGAGCCCGTGTCGTGCGCCGACTGCAGATACCGGAAGTTGCCGCCGCGGCCAACGTTGTCGATCCCCCAGCCGGTGAAGGCTCGCGAGACTTCGTAGACGTCCGCCTGAGTGTAGCCCGCGTCGACTCCGACCGTGTGGAGCTCCAGAAGCTCGCGGCCGTAGTTTTCATTGAGGCCCTGGATCAGCCGGCCGTTCACGGTGCGCGCCGCGGTGGAGAGGTAGTTGTCGAGGTAGTAGAGCATCGCCGGATGCTCGGCGGTCGCCCGCAGCAGCGTCTCGAACTTCCCCATCGCGTTCGGGCGGATGGCGTCGCGTTCGTACGACTGGATCGAATACCGCACGAAACCGTCGTTGATGTTGACGCTGAAGTGGTTGAACCAGAAGTCGGCCAAAACCTCTTCGAGCTGGTTCGTGGTGTGGACCGACCGGATGAGCTTCGCGTTGTGGAAGTTGTCGTTGTAGGCCTGAATCGACGCGAACACGTTCCCGGAATCGGCGTAGGCCACGAGAACCTGGGTGGTCGAAAGCCGCAGGGTGTTGTTGAGCGGGGCGAGCCGCGCCTCGAGAGCGCCGTCGGGCTTCGCGTCGAGTTGACCGTTCACGTACTCTTCGATCCCGCGATCGAGAACGCCCTCGATGTCGCCGGGGCGTGGACCGAAACCAAGCCGGTTCAGCGCGTGAAGTGCTGTCTTTCTAGCTAGTTCCGAAGCGGTAAGACCCATAAACGACCTCCGACTTCAATCACTTGAACGGCTTTTTCGCGGCAACCGGTCCTGAAGGCCAGCCGGATCCTGAGCGATAATGAAGCGTCCACACCCGACTGTCAAGCATCGGTCTCACAATCGGACACCGCATCTGTTGGGCTTAGACCCAGCCGACGCACGATTCGTTGAGTTTCGAGGACTGCGCCAAAAAAAACAAGGAGCCAGTAGCCCCCATGAGCGTCACCGCCATCCGCCGTGTCCCCGAGGCCCGTAACGAACCGGTCAAGACCTATACCCCGGGAAGCCCCGAGCGCGCCGAGATCAAGGCCCGCCTCAAGTCCATGGCGGCCGAGCGGGTCGAGATTCCGGTCGTGGTCGACGGTCAGCGGATCACCACGGGGCACAAGTCGAGCGTGGTTTCGCCGCACAACCATCGCCACGTTCTCGCCGACGTGCATGAGGCGACGGCGGCGCATATCCAGGCCGCGATCGACGCCGCGAAGCGCGCCCAGAAGACCTGGGGCTCGTGGGCCTTCGAAGAACGCGCCGCGGTGATCCTCCGCGCCGCCGACCTCCTCACCGGGAAGTACCGCGCGGACATCAACGCTGCCACCATGCTCGGCCAGTCGAAGACGATCCATCAGTCGGAGATCGACGCCGCCTGCGAACTCGCCGACTTCTTCCGCTTCAACACCTCGTTCGCTCAGGAAATGCTCCGTGAGCAGCCCATCTCGAGTGAAGGGATGTGGAACCAGACCGACTACCGGCCGCTCGAAGGTTTCGTCTACGCCATTTCACCCTTCAACTTCACGGCGATCGGCGGCAATCTCGTCACCGCGCCCGCGCTGATGGGCAACGTCGTGGTGTGGAAGCCCGCGCACACTTCGATGCGAAGCGCCTGGGTCATCATGAACATCCTGGAAGAGGCCGGCATGCCTCACGGTGTCGTGAACCTCGTCTCCGGCGACTCGCGGATGATCACCGACGTGGTCCTCTCGTCTCCCGACCTCGCCGGCGTTCATTTCACCGGTAGCACCGCGGTGTTCCAGTCGATCTGGAGCCGCGTGGGGAACGACATCGCGAAGTACAAGGGCTACCCGCGGCTCGTGGGTGAAACCGGGGGCAAGGACTTCATCGTCGCTCACCCCTCGGCGAACCCGCAGGAAGTCGCGGTCGCGATGGCCCGCGGCGGCTTCGAGTATCAGGGCCAGAAGTGTTCGGCCGCGTCGCGTGTGTACCTGCCGAAGTCGCTCGCCGCGGACATCATCGAGCGGACGGTGGCGATCATCAAGGACATCAAGGTCGGCGACACCGCGGACTTCCGCAACTTCATGGGTGCGGTGATCTCGGAGTCGTCCTTCGACAAGATCAGCGGCTACATCGACCACGCGCGGAAGCACAACAAAGTGATCGCGGGGGGCGGGGCCAACAAGGAGGTCGGCTACTTCATCGAGCCGACGCTCGTTGAGGCCGCGGACCCGGGCGAGCGGATGATGTGCGAGGAGATCTTCGGACCGGTGCTGACCTATTACGTCTATCCGGACGACCAGTGGATCCAGACCCTGAACCTCGTCGACCAGACCTCTCCCTACGCCCTCACCGGAGCGATCTTCTCGCGGGACCGGCGCGGAGTGGCCGAGGCGACTCATATCCTCCGGCAGGCCGCGGGCAACTTCTACATCAACGACAAGCCCACGGGCGCCGTGGTCGGCCAGCAGCCCTTCGGCGGCGCACGCGGTTCGGGCACCAACGACAAAGCCGGTTCGAAGATGAACCTGATGCGCTGGGTCTCGGCCCGAACGATCAAGGAGACCTTCGCCCCTGCGACCGAATGGCGTTATCCGTTCATGTCCGGGGAGTGAGGGCGCCGTCAGAGTAGGGCCGCCCGGCCTTTTCGCGGACGGTGTAACGTCTCGGCGCCGACATGACCGAGACACAGCGGGTTCGACTCGACAGCCACTTGCCGGCGCCTTCCACCCAGACCGGCGGAGGGTGCCTCATCTTCTTCGGGATGCCCTTCATCGCGATCGGTTTCTTCGTGATGGCGCTGTCCCTCGGCTATCTGCCTTTAGACGAAGCCCAGGTGAACGGGCCGAAGGAACTGCTGACGGTTTTCGGCGGCGTCTTCGCGACCGCTGGCCTCGGCGTCGCCTGGGCGGGGGCGGCCGGGATGGCGCGGGCGCGCGCGGCCAGGAAGCGCAGAGAGGATCATCCTCTGGAGCCGTGGTTCTGGGATCACCCCTGGGACAAGCGATGGGCGGAGCACGGCAGTCTCTGGCCCGCCCTGCAGGGCTTTCTCCTGTTCCTGTTCCTTTCCGCTTTTCTCTCGATGTTCCACTGGTGGGCCTTCTTCTCGGGTGAAGGCCCCCTGCCCCTCAAGATCTTCATCGGCATTTTCGACCTGATCGCCCTGGCGGTTCTCGCAGGCGCGATCTACTCGATGTTCCAGTACTTCAAGTACGGAAAGAGCCGGCTCCATTTCGCGAGGTTCCCGTTCCGTCCCGGGAGCACCGTCGAGGCAGGCCTCGAAGTCAGCCGGAAGATTCAGGCGGCGCCATCGATATCACTCACCCTCCGCTACATCGAGGAAGTCACGGAGACGACGGGCAGTGGGAAGAATCGAAGTTCGAGGCAGGTTCTCTACTGCCTCCACGAAGTGAAGCAGGAGTTGAGTTCGAGCCAGTTCGACATCAACTCCCAGGGTGAGATCCCGCTCAGCATGCGGCTGCCCCAGGGCGACTTCTCGAACCGGCTGCTCGATACGCCGCGGCGCTACTGGGAGCTTGAGATCAAGGCGGAGACGCCCGGGATCGACTACGACGCGAGGTTCCTGGTCCCGGTTTACGGCGCGTCCTAATAGACCCAGACGATGTCGTAGCGGAGAAGCTTCGTGGCGGTTTTTGTCGGGGCGACGGTCTTCTCCTCGAAGCGGGACGGGTCGACATCTCCCGCGGTCTCGATCGACGACTCGATCGCCGCGATCTCCTGCCGCAGCACGTCGACCCGACTCTCCGCGTTGTCCTCCATCCGGTTCTTCGAGGTCACGCCGCCCATGGCGCTGGCGCCTTTCCGAATGGTGGACGCGGCGGTCGATCGCCTTCCGCCGAAGAGCGATCCGAAAAGCGAAGCGCCCACTTCGATGGCGCCTCTCAACATCGCCGCCTTCTTCTCCTGCCCGCGGCCCTCGAGATCCTGCGTGGCCTTCTGGAGATCCCGCTGTTTGCGCTGGAGCCTCTCTCGAAGTTTTTCGGCCTCGGCGTTCGACACACTGGCCTCGAGACGGTTCTCGAACTCTTCGGCGGACTCTCCGGGCAGGGACTGCATCTTCGTGACCGAATCTAGGAGCACGGTCAGCCGGAACTCGTCGGCCAGGCGATCCTTGACCGCGCGTTCGACACCCCTGGCCCCGGCCGACGAAAGGAAGCCGGGCAGATCCCCATAGCGGGCGCCAGCCGGCGCGACGGACGTGATCGCGGCCTCGTCGTCGATTTCGATGTGGTCCGCGTCGAGGATCTCCGAGGGCGAGGGAACCGAAAGCGGGTACAGGCGCACGCCGATTTCTTCGTCGTGATCCTTGATGCGGTACGCGTACTTCACGAGCAGGTGAGGCTCCGCCTGCGCGTCCCCATACTTTCGGAAGTACAGGTGCTTGAAAGGAGGCGGCAGGACCGGGGCCGATGAGGACTCGTCCCGGACCGCGGGCGCGACCGCCTGCGCTCCCGGCGCGTGAGCGGTCATGAGCCGCGAAACTTCCTCCCGGGTCAGCGGACCTCGCAGATACGACATCGCGAAACGGGAGGACAGGAGACAGGGCTTTGCGCGGTGAACATCGTGCAACAGGAAGACCCGCTTGCGCGTCGCGGACAGAAGGGTCTCGATCGCCGAAGCGTCCACACCCGCGCCCACCAGGCCGTCGCGGAGCCGGGCCCGATCATTGTCGGTCTGAAGCCGCCCAATCATCCACGTGCCGATGTTGCCGAGCCCCTTGTAATCGAGGTCGATCGGGTTCTGCGTGGCAAGCACGATGCCGACGCCCTGCGCGCGCGCCTGCTTGAGCAAAGTCAGCAGCGGCCGCTTGGTCGGCGGGTTCGCGGGATGAGGGGGGAAGTAGCCATAGATCTCGTCCATGTAGACGAGAGCGCGAAGCGATGTCGTCCCCGACCGGCGGCGCATCCAGGTCTTGACCTTGTCGAGAACCAGCGCGGTGACGAAGAAGCGCTCCTCCTCCGAGAGATGAGCGGTGTAGATGACCGACAAGCGCGGCTTTCCATCCGACGCGTAGAGCATGGCCTGGATGTCGAGAGGCTGCCCCACCCGCCACGCCTGGAACTGCGGAGAGGCGAGAAGGTTGTTGAGCGCCATCATCAGGCCCTGGCGCTGCTTGCGCGGATACACGCTGTCGAGGGGCAAGGCGCCGATCTTGTCGAAAGGCGGGTCGGCGACCGCGCCGATCAGACTCTCGAGGGTCAGGCCCTTCCCGGACTTCCAGGCGTTCTCGATGATGTTCGCGAGAAGGATGAACTCCTGCGACTGGAGCGGATCAGCCTCGATCTTGAGGAGGCCGAGCAAACCGCTCACAATCCCCGCGATCTCGTCGCGCAGATCTTCGGGGGCGGTGTCGAATGCAACCGAAGGAGCCTCGAGGGATTGGAGGACGTTCAACTGAAGGCCCGCGGACGAACCCGGGGTGTAGATCGCCGCGTGGTGCTTCGACTTCAAGTCCTTGATATCCGCGGAGCCCAGCCCCCAGTCGGCGAGACCCTTGGTCCACACCGCCGCCGCCGCCGCCGCGGCTTCGCCCGGCGTCTTGCCCTCGCGACGCGCGGCGTCCTTGTCCACCCACGGCTCGAAAGAGGCGGCGGAGAGGTCCTCGAAGAGCAGGAGCAGGTTGCCGAGGTCGCCCTTGGGGTCGATCGCGATGACCGGCACGCCCTGGCGCAGGACCTCCTCGATCAGGCCGATGGCGAGTCCGGTCTTCCCGGACCCCGTCATACCGACGATCAGGCCGTGAGTGAGAAGGTCCGTCGAGCTGAGGTCGATGCGGGCGCCGAGCGTGTCGCCCGAAACCGGCGCTTCCTTGCCGAGAAAGAGTCCTGGGGCCATGCCGGGCAGTATATGAGGGCGAAGGTAGGCCTAATGAATCATTGACCGCCTCGACGGCTCGGGGCGAGAGTCACTTCATGCTCGACCTGATGACCAAGGGGCGGGCGGATTCGCTCCGCTTCCGCGGCCTCAAGAACATGGTGGGCAACACACCCCTCCTGGCCCTTCACATGCTGTATCGCGGTGAACCACGGACGATCTACGCGAAAGCCGAAAACCTGAATCTCACCGGCTCGATCAAGGACCGGATCGCCGTCCATATCCTCCACAAGGCGCAGCACGGCGGCCTGCTCAAGACCGGCGGCTACATCGCGGAAGCGACGAGCGGCAACACCGGCATCTCCTTCTCCGCGGTCGGTCGCGCCCTCGGACATCCGGTCCGGATCTTCATGCCCGACTGGATGAGTCAGGAGCGGAAGGATCTGATCCGGAGCTTCGGGGCCGAGATCGAACTCGTGAGCCGGGAGCAGGGCGGTTTCCTCGGAAGCATCGACCGCGCGGAGGCTTTCGCGAAGGCGACCCCGGGCGCTTTCCTTCCCCGTCAGTTCTCGAACGACGAAAACGCGCAGGCGCACTACGAGAGCACGGGGCCGGAGATCTGGTGGCAGCTCGACTCCCACAATCTCGTGCCCGACGCCTTTGTCGCGGGCGTCGGTACCGGCGGCACGGTGATGGGGGTCGGCCGCTTTCTGCGGCTTCGGAACCGGAACGCGAAGATTCATCCCCTCGAGCCCTCGAACTCGCCCACCCTCACCACGGGTCATAAGGTCGGCAAACATCGCATCGCGGGAATCTCCGATGAGTTCGTGCCGCCGATCCTTCACCTGAACGAACTCGACGAAGTGATCTCGGTCGACGACGGCGACGCGATCCTGATGGCCCAGAAGCTCGCGACCCAACTCGGTCTCGGCGTCGGCATCAGCTCCGGCGCGAACCTGCTCGGGGCGCTCCAGGTCCAGAACCGAATGCGGTCCGACGCGGTTGTCGTCACCATCCTGTGCGACAGCAACAAGAAGTACCTCAGCACGGATCTGCTTCGCGAGGAGCCGGTCAAGCCGGGCTTCATGTCACCCGACGTCGAGCTGACGAGCGCTGAAGCCTTCCGCCGCGTCTGCATGACCTGCTGACAAGGACGCGCAAGCGCACCCGAAGGCCCTACCCAGCCCGGAGATACCCACGTCACCCCGGCGGAAGCCGGGGCCCAGCGCGGCGGTCCGTTCTCACCCGCGACATTAGGTTCGAATTATTTCAAAGGAAAGAGAGTCTGCAGCAACCTGTCCAGTCGGTTGCGCCGGGCGAACCATCCGGCTCCCTCGTGGGTTTCACCACCGACGAAGGTGTACCCTTTCGATCGAAGCGTCGTCGAGAAGGCGCGTCCGCCCTCGACGGCATCCCAGCCTTCACGGGGGCTCCTCGAATCGTATTTCCCCCACTCCAGAAAGATTCGAAGCGGCTGTTGCGAAGGAGTCTTGAGCAGAGCCGTGTTGATGTCGCGGTAGCCAGGTTCCCAATTGAGGGATAGCAATCCCAGGCCGGTGAAGAGGTCGGGATGCTTGAGGGCCGCGTAGAGACTCGCGTATGCCGCGTCTTCCAGGCCCATCAGCGCTCTCCTTTCGGCTTTCCTTTCGATCCTGTGGCGACTCTCGATCAGAGGGATAAGCTCCTCCACAAGCATCCGTCGGCTCTTGTCCTTGTTGTCACCGGCCAGGTCCAGGTAAGACTTGCGGCTGTTGAAACGGCCTTCTGGACGTTCCCCCGGGTCGGGGATGAAGACCGCGATCAAGGGCTCGACACTCTTGCCCAGCAAATTGTCCAAGGCATCAACGATCGTGCCCTCTTTGATCGCGGCGTTGCCACTCAGGACATAAACCACGGGGTAGCTTCGCGCCGAGTCGTATCCGTTCGGGAGATAGACCTTGATCGCAAGCGATTCGCCGAACTGACTGCTGGCGAGCGTCACTTCTTCGATTCGGCCGCGCGAACCCGCCGGCGGATCCCGGAGGAACTCGGGATTCTTCCAGTCGGGCATGGATACGAGCGCCACTTTGCCTTCCTGCTTGCTGGGATTGCCTGGGTCACCCAGGTACTCGTCGAAGTCGCGGATGAAGCCGTACGGAATCCGGGCATCCGGTTCGAGTTTGGTCGAGTAGTAGAAGAACTGAGTGCCTTCGATCCGATTCA
>JANNJB010000224.1:0-6333 GCA_031405615.1 Vicinamibacteria bacterium
AGCTGCCGGTCCTGACCGGTGGCGAGATCGCGAACCCACAACTGGAGCAGGTCGCCGCCCTTGTCGGACGAATACGCGAGTTTCGTTCCGTCCGGCGACCACGCGGGCTCAGTGTCGAGGAAGCGATCCTTCGTGAGGTTCAGCGGTTTGCCGCCGATCGGCATCAAATAGATGTCGCCAACTGCGGCGAACGCGACCCTTGTCGCGTCGGGCGAGATGACGGGTCGGACGATGCCAAGCACCGGACGCACGGCTCTGGAAGTGAAGTCTCGCTTTCGGCGGACGTAGTCGGGCCGGGTGACTTGAAGCGCCGCCGTGAAGTCGATGGTCTGGGGCGGGGCTTGCGGTGTCGCGAGCGAGCGCTTGCGGATCTTCCCGTCGGAGACGTGGAAGAAGTCGGTCGCCGAGGCCCACGAGACGCGAAAGGCAAACGCATTCTCCGCGCCGGTGAGCGGCTTTCCCGCCGACTCGAGCCGGCTATGACCGCCTCCGACCACGTGGTGAACGAGGTCGCCTCCCGGCCCCCACGAAGGCGCGTCCGCCCGAATCTTCGCGTCAGTAATCCTGCGCTCCGCGCCATCTTTGAGCGCGACCGCCCAGATGGAGCGCCCGTTCTCGCGCGTGGTCGTGAACGCGATTTCCTTGTCGTCGGGCGACCATGTCGGCATGTAGTCGTCACCGGGGTCTTTGGTAATCCGCCGCATCGCGCCGCTGGTGAGGTCAAGAACCCAGATGTTGTAGTCGCTGCCGAGAGCGTCTCCCCGGTCCGAAGAGAACGCGATGCGCGTCCCATCGTGCGAGTAGACCGGCTCACGATCGTCGAAGTTGCCCCAGGTCAACTTCCTCTGGTTCGTTCCGTCCGGCGCGATCGTCCACAGGTCGTAGCCGCCGTCTCGGTAGCCGAAGAACGCGATGGTCTTCCCATCGGGCGACCACACCGGCTGTCGCGCATCATTGAAGATGTCCGTGATCCGCTTCGCGGGGCCGCCCATCGCGGGCAGCGTCCAGATGCTGCCTTGAAGGTCGATGGCGAGCGTCTGCCCATCGGGCGAAACCGCGACCGACATGGACGTTCCTTCGGTGACGGTGATTTCGATCGGCGGGCTTGCGGGGGCGGCGGCCCGCGGCTCATCCCGAACCACGAGGATGAATCCAACGACGGCGAGCAGTGAGAGTGCAACCCGTGGAGCCGTCTTCATCTCAGGGTTATACAGGGAATTTCGCGGGTGAGAACGGAGTTCCGCGCTAGGCCCCGGCTTGCGCCGGGGTGACGAGAGGCCCAACCTACTTGAACCCTCGAGCGAACGGCTGGAGCCGACCACGCGCTAGAACGTCGGGGATTCTTCGTATTCGCCGAAGACCTCGCGCAGGGCGTCGCACATCTCGCCGATCGTGGCGTAGGCGCGGCTGGCTTCCACGATCAGGGGCATGAGGTTCGTGGTCCCTTTGGCACCCGTCTTGAGCGCCTCGAGCGCCGCCGCGACGCGGGCGTTGTCGCGCCGCTTCTTGAGGGACTCGACGCGCGCCGTCTGCTCTCGCGCCGTGGTCTCGTCGATGTACAGGATGTCGAACGGCTTCTCCTCCATCGTGTAACCGTTGACGCCGACCACGATCTTCTCGCCGCGCTCCATCGACTGCTGGAAGCGATACGACGCCTCGCCGATCTCGCGCTGCGGGAAACCCTTCTCGACCGCGGCCACCATGCCGCCCATGGCGTCGATCTTGCGGATGTACTCCATCGCCTCGGCTTCGATGTCGTTCGTCAGTTTCTCCACGAAGTACGAACCGCCAAGGGGATCCGCGGTGTGGGCGACGCCGGTCTCTTCCGCGATGATCTGCTGAGTGCGAAGGGCGATGGTCACCGCGTCCTCGGTGGGGAGCGCGAGCGCTTCATCGAGGGAGTTCGTGTGCAGCGACTGCGTTCCGCCGAGGACCGCGGCGAGTGCCTGAATCGCGGTGCGCGCCACGTTGTTCACCGGCTGCTGCGCGGTGAGCGACACGCCCGCGGTCTGGGTATGGAACCGGCACATCCAGGAACGGGGATTCTTCGCGCCGAACCGCTCCCGCATCGTGCGCGCCCAGATCCTTCGGGCCGCGCGGAACTTCGCGATCTCCTCGAAGAAGTCGGAGTGCGAGTTGAAGAAGAACGAGAGCCGCGGCGCGAAAGAGTCGACGTCCATTCCGCGGTCGACGCACCACTGCACATACTCGATGCCGTCGCGCAGCGTGAACGCCAGCTCCTGGGCGGCGGTCGAACCGGCTTCGCGGATGTGATAGCCGGAGATCGAAACCGTGTTCCATTTCGGCATGGTCTCCGTGCAGTACTGGATCATGTCGACGAGAAGGCGCATGCTCGGCTTGGGCGGGAAGATGTACTCCTTCTGGGCGATGAACTCCTTCAGGATGTCCGCCTGGATCGTGCCCGCGAGTTTGCCCGCGGGAACACCCTGCTTCTCGCCCACCAGCAGGTAGAACGCCACCAGCATGGGCGCCGGAGAGTTGATGGTCATCGAGGTGGTTACGTCGCCGAGCGGGATCCCGTCGAAGAGCGTTTCCATGTCGTCAAGCGACGTCACCGCGACTCCACACTTGCCGACTTCGCCGAGCGACAGCGCGTGGTCGGGGTCGCGGCCCATCAGGGTCGGCAGATCGAACGCGACCGAGAGCCCCATGGACCCGTGCGCGAGGAGGTACTTGAAGCGCTCGTTCGTCTGGGCGGCCGAACCGAAGCCCGCGAACTGGCGCATGGTCCAGGTCTTGCCGCGATACGCGGTCTTGTGGACGCCACGGGTGTAGGGATAGCTGCCCGGGTCGCCGAGGTCGCGGTCGTAGTCGAGTCCCTTGACGTCCTTCGGCCCATAGAGCGGCTCGATCGGCCGGCCCGAGATGGTCGTGTACGGCTTCAACTCGCGGCCGTCATCGACGGTCTTCGGGCTGGCGTTCGTCTCGCTCTTGGCCATGTTCTCTCCTGAATTTCCGACCCTCAGTCTACCGGCCCGCCCCTTTCTTCGTCCGGGCCAGAGGGGGAGCCGACTCGCCGCGTTCCCAGCAGCCGATCAGGGTGTCGAGGCGTCTCAGCCGCGTCTCCTCGTTCACCGGGCTCATCACCCAGAACGTGGGGGTGCGGTGCGGAAGGCCGCCGCTTTATCTTGTGCCGCCGCTGTAAGTGTCACATGACCGTCCGCGGGGCCTCTCCTCGGCTGCGTAGCGTGTCCACGCCGCAGATTCGCGGCTCAAGCAAAGGAGAAGTCATGAAGAAATCACTCGTAGTCCTGGCCATGGTGGTGGCGGTCGGCTGCGGCGGGGGCTCGTCCTCGTCGCCGACGCCGGTGGTGGTCGCCACACCCACACCCGCGGCGGCCGCCATCGCGGGCACCCCCAACGGGGCGCTCGTTCTGCACCCGAGCCTGAACCCGGCGTTCTCCATCGCCATGGAAACCCCGATCCGGATCCGCGAGACCGGCGGCGGCACCGCCGACTGGAACTTCGCGAGGATGGCGTTCTTCCTCAACGGGAGAGAGATCGAGCGGGTCGAAGCCGGCGCCGACATCATCCGAACGGCCGGGGCGACCAGAATCACACCGAGCGCGAACACGGCCTACAACCTGGTCTTCCGGTTCAACTCGGACGATTTCGATCGCATCGACCTGACCCTGGGCTTCAGCGACGTCAACACCGGCCGGCAGTTCACCGTCGCGGTCGACACCAACGGATTCACCGACGTCAACCTTTCCCTGAACCCCATGTTCCGCGGTTTCCGTCGCAGCGGCGCGCCGCTCTGAGCCGAGCATCCGCCCTGGAGCAGGCTGTCGCTAGTCCTGCTCCGGGGCCGTATTCGTTTCTCAGCGCATCAGGAGCGCAGGAACAACGCTGTCCCAGCTGTGCTTCGCGGCGCAGGCCTGGCCATTCTTGCCGAGACGTTCGGCGAGAGCTGGATCACCCGCGAGGTTGTCCAGTGTCTCCGCGAAAGCGGCGGCTTCCGGTTTGAGTATCCAGCCCGTCGAGTTCGGCTCGACCTGCTCGGTCGGCCCCCCTGAATCGGTCGCGGTGAGCACGGCCTTGCCGCTTGACATCGCTTCCAGGGTGACGAAGCCGTAGTCCTCGTTCCGCGGCGCGAAATAGACGGCGCGGCAGCGAGCGAAGTGGTCGAGCTTCGCGGATTCGCTCAGAGGCCCCGCGAGTTGCACACGCGCCTCGAGACCTCTGGCGCGGATGAGTTCCCGCAGAGCCCACTCTTCCTCGCCCTCGCCCGCGATCACTGCGCGGAACGTTCGATCCTTCATCAGCGCCATGGCTTCGATCAGCAGGTCCATCCGCTTCAGACGGTGCAGTCGGCTGACCGCGAAAACATAGGGTTCATAGGCTTCACAACGGTAGTCGCGCGCGGGGGCAGGGGGATGCAGAACCGTCGACGGCACGCCGATGAAGTGGTTGAGACGGTCCGTGACGGTCTGGGAAATCGTGAACAGCTTCGAGACGTTCCGGATCAGGAGTCTTCGGTCGAGGCGATGGACGAAGTACCTCCGGATCGTCTCCTTCAGCCGGCCCTTGCGGCCGAAGCCCTGCATGATCGAATCAAAGAGGTCGTAGTACTCGCGCATCGTATGGGTCAGCCAGCAGACGTGCTTCGGGTGACGCAGCGCGAAGGCCGGATAACGCATCGTGATGATCTGGTCGATGGCCCGGCCGTCCGCACCCTCCGAGACATCGGTCAGGCGCGTCGCCTCGTAGGCGTCGAACTGTCGCCCGAAACGGTTGGTGGGCGTCTCGAAGATCTCCGCCTCGTGTCCGGCGCGGCGCAGGGCGGCCACGGTCTCCTCGGCGATGACCATGTGCCCTCCGCGCACGAAGGGAGCGGAGGACGTGACGACGAGAATGCGGCTCATGCCTTGCGTTCGGCCGACAGATCGTCCCGCCGCTTGATGATCTTCGCGGGCACGCCGGCCGCGATCACGGAATCGGGCAGCGATTCGTTGACCACAGCCCCTGCTCCGACGACGACATTCGCGCCGAGGGTGACCCCGTCGAGCACCTTTGCGCCCGCGCCGAGCCAGACGTTGCGGCCGATGGCAACGCCCTTCGACGGACGCGGCTGATCGATCATCACCGCGCCAAGGTCTGCGTGATCGTGACCGCCGCCCACCACGTAGGCGTACGCGGCGAAGAGGCCATAGTCGCCCACTTCAACCCGCGACGAGGAGAAGACCTCGCAGTTGAAGCCGACATTGATGTGGCTCCCAAGGATGATGTCGCCGTCCTTGCACGAGAGGATGGAGTTACGGCCGATGAAGCCGTTGTCACCGATTCGAATTCCCTGGTTCGCCACGCCTTTCGCGTCGAGCAGGACGTTGTCGTCGATAAGAGTTCCGTCGCCGATGTGGATCTTGTGGGGATGCCTGAGGGTGACCCCCTGGCCGAACACCACGCCCCGGCCGCATGAACCGAGCAGGGTCGGGTAGAGGATCTTCCGGAGCACCAGACCAAAGGCGCCTGGAACCCACGAGGAGACCATGATCACGAACTCGAAGTGAAGCAGGCGGAAGAAACCACGGGAGCCCACGACCAGATCCTGGTATTTCTCCGAAGGCCCGCGCGAGTCCTTGATCGCGGCCTGAATTCCCACGTCCTTCATCGAACCGGGGTCGCTCACGCGCACCTCCCGCGCTTCGAAGATACGTCCCGGTGTCGTACGATCACGGTTCATTCTCTCAAAAGCGGCGTCCCGCGCGGTCCACAGACCCCGAATCATCCCCCGAAGCCATCCTTTCTTGAACCGCAGCCTCCTGCTCTTGATCAAGCTCGTCCTCTCGGTGGGACTGCTTGTCTACCTGCTCCGAAGCGTCGATCTTTCCGACGTCTTGAGCCATGTGATCGAGGGCGATCACTGGCTTTTCGGAGTCGCGGTCGTGATCTACGCCACCGTCGTGGTGCTTTCCACGGTGCGGTGGAAGGTCCTGCTCGACGCGCTCGGGGCCACGACACCCTTCTCAAGGCTTTGCCAGTCGTACATGGTGGCCACTTTCTTCAATAACTTTCTGCCGAGCAACGTGGGCGGCGACGTGGTGCGGGTGCGGGACGCGGCGAAGGCCGCGGGCTCCCACACCGCCTCCCTCACCGTCGCCGTCCTCGATCGGGTGATCGGCTTCACCGCCCTCTACTTCATCGCCTCCGGCGCCTTTCTTTTCGGCGGACCCCTGGTCCGCGAACTCGCGGGAGCGCGGGTGATCCTGCTTGGACTGACCGCGCTTTTCATTGCCCTCGGCGCCATCTTCCTGAAGTCGGGGATGGTTACCGCGGTGATCGAAAGAGTGGGCCTGCGGCGCCTGCCCTGGG
>JANNJB010000225.1:0-1860 GCA_031405615.1 Vicinamibacteria bacterium
TCCGGTTGACGAGAACGCTCACTTGCGGCCCCCTTTCGCCTTCGGCGCGGCTTTCGAGACGGTCTTGGCCTTCGCCGGCGGCTTTTCGGGAGGGCTCGAGACCGCGGCCACCACCTTCTTCGCCGCGACCATCATGTTGTCCGCGGTCTGGAAGGCGAAGCCGGAGTTCAGCAGCATCTCTTTACCGAGCGCCTCGTTGTTGCCCTTCATGCGCACCACGATCGGCACCTTCACATGCAGGTCGCGCACCGCAGCGATGACGCCTTCGGCGAGCACGTCGCAGCGCAGGATCCCGCCGAAGATGTTGATGAACACGGCCTTCACGTCCTTGTCGGCCATGAGGATGCGGAAGGCGTTCTTGATCTGGTCCGCGTTGGCGCCGCCGCCCACGTCAAGGAAGTTCGCGGGCGAACCGCCGGCGAGCTTGATGATGTCCATGGTCGCCATGGCGAGACCGGCGCCGTTCACCATGCAGCCCACGTTGCCGCCGGGGAGCTTGATGTAGTTGAGGGAGTGCTTGCTGGCCTCGACTTCGAGGGGCTCCTCCTCGTCGAGGTCGCGATAGCCACGCAGGTCGGGATGGCGGTCGAGGGCGTTGTCGTCGAAGTTGATCTTCGCGTCGAGCGCGTAGAGGACGCCGTCGGCGGTGAGCAGCCACGGGTTGATCTCGAGCAGCGACGAGTCGGTCTTCTCGAACGCGTCGTAAAGGGCGCGAATGAACTGCACTGCCTGGCCCACCACCGCGTTCGGAAGGCCGAGCCCGAAGGCGATCTGACGCGCCTGGAAGGCCTGGAAACCCACCGCGGGATCGACGTACTGCTTGAGGATGGCCTTGGGATTGTTGGCCGCCGTCTCCTCGATGTCGACGCCGCCTTCTGAAGACGCCATGACCACCGGGCGCTGGGAATCGCGGTCCATGACGATCGCGAGGTACATCTCGCGCGACCCTTCGAGCTTCATCCCCTGCTCGATGAGAACCCGCTTGACCACGCGTCCCTCGGGGCCGGTCTGGTGGGTGACCAGGGTCATGCCGAGCATCTGGTGGGTGAGGGCTTCCACCTCTTCGCGGTTCTTCGCGAGTTTGACTCCCCCGCCCTTGCCGCGGCCGCCGGCGTGGATCTGCGACTTCACCACGCAGGGATAACCGAGCCGGTTCCCGATCGACACCGCCTCCTCGGGAGTGAACGCCGGTTCGCCTTCCGGCACTTTCACTCCGAACTTCCGGAGGACCGCCTTGCCCTGATATTCGTGGATCTTCACGGGTCTTGACCTCTATCGAGAACGGGCCGAGGGCGAACTACTTGATGCTGAGGAGTTGCACTTCGAAGATCAGGGTGGCGCCGGGGGGAATCGGGCCCTGGCCCTGATCGCCGTAGGCGCTGTCCGAGGGGCAGGTGAGGCGCGCTTTCTCGCCAACCTTCATCTTGCCGACCCCCTGCGTCCAGCAGGGAATGACGCCGTTGAGCGGGAACTCCACCGGCTCGCCGCGCTGGAGGGAACTGTCGAAGACCGTGCCGTCGGTGAGCTTGCCCTCGTAGTGGACCTTGACCGTGCTGGTGGCCTTGGGGGAGGCGCCCGTGCCCGCGGTCAGGGTCTGCACGACCGCGCCGCTCTCGAGCTTGACTGCGCCCGGTTCGGCCCCGGCCTTGGTGACAAACGCGCCGTCGGCGGTCTTGCGGGCCTGAGCCACACTCACGTTGGCCACCCGGGCCTGGGCCACCTTGGCCTGAAGGAAGGGCTCGATGCGGGGCTGGTAGGTGGCCAGTTCGAGTTCGGCCTTCTTGCTCAGGCTCGCCGCCTCGAGGCCCTTCGAGAACACCGCGAATTCCTCGGGGGTGAGCTTGAACTGCGAGAAGTTTC